>CAZTTI010000462.1:0-12264 GCA_964615925.1 uncultured Solibacteraceae bacterium | reverse complement strand
AAGGTGGAGATCGCGCGGCGATTCCTGGTTCCCCGTCAGCGGGAGGCGAGCGGGCTCGGGGAAGGGCAGATCGTGTTCGACCTGTCGGCGCTCGAGTCACTGGCCCGGCAATACACCCGGGAAGCCGGTGTCCGCAACCTCGAACGCGAGGTGGGAAACATCTGCCGGAAGTTTGCGCGAAAGGTTCTCGAGGGCGAGCCGTTTGCGCCCAGGGTCGACGCGGGGACGGTCGAAGATCTGCTCGGAGCGCCTCGCTTCCGTGTCGCCGAGGAACTCGAGGAGCGCGTCCGGCGGCCGGGGGTGGCGGTCGGGTTGGCGTGGACGCCCGTGGGAGGTGAGGTCCTCTTTGTCGAAGCCAGAGTTTCCGGGGGCGGCCGGCACCTGACGATCACCGGACACCTGGGGGAGGTCATGCAGGAGTCGACCAAGACGGCGCTGACCTGGGTCCGCTCGGTTGCGCCGCGCCTGGGTGTCGACGCGGATTTCTACAAGGATCGGGATGTCCACATCCACGTGCCGTCCGGAGCGATCCCGAAAGACGGGCCGTCGGCCGGAGTGACGATGGCAACGGCCCTGGTGTCGGCGTTGGTCGGGAAACCGGTGTGTCCCCGAGTGGCGATGACAGGCGAGATCACGTTGAGCGGGCACGTTCTTCCCGTCGGGGGGATCAAGGAAAAGGTGCTCGCCGCGCGTCGCGCCGGCGTCGAACGCGTGATCCTTCCCCGGGAGAACGAGCGCAACGTGAAGGAGGACATCCAGGCCGAGTTGATGTCCCGGATACGGATCGATTACGTCTCCACGATCGAAGAGGCGCTCGACCGGGCGTTCGAAGTTCCCGTGTGGGCCGAGGAACCCGTGTCCGGGGATCGGCCGAGTCCAACCCAATGAGTACGGAAAAAGTGCCGGTGGATGTTTCACGAGAGTTCTCGGCGTGGTTCCAGTGCATTTCCGGATGCGATGGCCGGATGCAACTCGACGAGGTGGTTTACCGATGCCCCCGGTGCGACGGCCTGCTCGAAGTGCGCCACGACATGGCGGCCCTCCGGTCGGTGGCGTCCGACGAGTGGAAACGACGGCTCTCCGAGCGCTCCCTCGGGCGTGGAGGGGTCTGGTCCCGCAAGGAGTTCGTCCTGCCGATGATCGACGACGAGGAGATCGTTTCCCTCGGGGAGGGAAACTCTCCATTGCTGGCATCGCCCCGAATGGCTGCCCGGATCGGCGTCGGGGAACTCCACGTCAAACAGTGCGGGACCTCGCACACCGGTTCGTTCAAGGATTTGGGCATGACCGTGCTCGTGTCCATGGTCAACCGGATTCGTTCGCGCGTCCGAGCCGTCGCCTGTGCGTCGACCGGCGACACGTCGGCGGCTCTCGCCGCATATTGCGCCGCGGCGGATATCCCCGCCATCGTTTTCCTCCCCAGGGACAAGGTATCGCTCGCCCAACTGATCCAACCGATTTCGAACGGCGCGTTGACGTTGTCGCTGGACACCGACTTCGACGGCTGCATGGAACTCGTCCAGCGGATCACGGCCGATGGTTCGATCTACCTCGCCAACTCCATGAATTCGCTCCGCGTCGAAGGGCAGAAGACGATCAGTTCCGAGATCGCGCAGCAACTCGGATGGCGTTCGCCGGACTTCGTCGTCGTCCCCGGCGGAAACCTCGGAAACATCTCCGCGATCGCCCGGGGATTTCAGATGGCATTCGAACTGGGGCTCACCGACGGCATCCCACGGCTGGTCTGCGCCCAGACCGAACGCGCCAACCCGTTCTACCAGGCGTTCAAGCGCGGGCTCGACCGGCTCGAGCCCATGGTTGCCGGGGCGACGATGGCGACAGCGATCCAGATCGGCAATCCCGTCAGCTACCCGAAAGCGGTCCGCGCCCTCCGGGAAACCAACGGGATCGTGGAGCAGGTGACCGAATCGGAACTCGCCGACGCGTCGGCCTTCGGAGATACTTTCGGCTTTTTCAACGACCCCCAGACCGGTGTGGCCCTCGCAGTCACCCGGAAGCTGGCGCGCGCGGGTGTGATGGGGCGCGATTCACGGGTGGTCGTCGTCAGCACGGCTCACGGACTCAAGTTCACTGATTTCAAGCTCCGCGTCCACCGCGGGGAAGTGCCCGACACCGACCCGCGCTTGCGCAATCTTCCGATCGAGGTCCGCGCGGATCTGGACGCGGTCCGTCGCGTCCTGGATGGTAAGCTACCTGCATAGGTTCTTCCTGACAGCAGTAGGGCCGGTTCATGGACGTGTTTTCATGAACTTCCGGATGTCCACAGGACGGGTGTGATCAAAATCGACACAAGAGGCGTGTTTGCCGTGCTCGCCGTGACGCTGACCGCGGTCCAGATCGGCCTCGGACAGTCCACGATTTTCCCTCATGTGAGCGGCCCGGAAGCGGAGTTTTCCCTCTTCAACCCGTCCGGCCGTACCGTGGACGTCCAGTTCACGCTGCGGGGCCTGGGAGGCGATCTGGCCGCGGCCGCGGCCAACCCGGTCCGGTATCCGGTCCCGGCCGGCTCCCATCTGGCCATGCCGGCCGGAGAGATCTTTGCGGGCATCGCCCCCGGACTATGGACCGAGGGGGCCTGGGTCTCGGTAACGAGCGAAGGGGGGATCGACAGTGTCCTGATCGACCGGGGCGCCTCCGGGCCACTCGAAATCACGGGAGCGCGCCCGCACCTCGACCAGCTCATTGCCGTTCCCGACCGTCAGCGCCCCCGTCAGATCCGGCTCGTGAACCCGAACCCCGAGAGCGCGTCCGTCTCGGTGACGGCCCATACCGGGAACGGTGCGCCGCTCGCCGATTTGGACCGGACCCTGGGTCCGGGCGAAGGGGTCGAATTTTCACTGACCGCCCTTGCCGGAGATTATCGCGGGGTATTGGCGGTGCGCGTGACTTCGACGCGTCCGATCGGGGCCGAGGCCACGATCTCCACGCCGACGTCGCGGGTCCACATCAGCGGCGCACCGGCGGCCGATGGGGCCTCCGCGCTCCGGGTTGCTGCGCACGCGCCGTTCCTCGGCGGGCAGACGTCCGTCCTGGTCCTCGGGAATCCCAATCCCGACGCCCTCAGCGTGAACGTCACCTTGTCCAATTCCCAGGGCGGGCCCGTGATTCCGTCGCGCTCGTTCCCTTCCACGGTCGGTGTGACGATCCCGCCCAACGGAGCCGTGTCCCTCAATGCCGGATCGATCACGGGCGTGCCGTTCGGCTCCACGGTCGACGGGATCATTCGCGTGGACTCGCCGAACGCTCCCATGGCGGCGGTCTTCGTGATCGCTCAGGGAGATTCGCTCACGGCCTATCCGCTTTCGGCCGAAGCTTTGACGCGAACGTATTACCCGCGCCGGAGCGGCGCGTCCGCGGATTCGACGGGGCTGGCGCTCGCCAATCTCAATCCTTCCCCCGCGGTGGCCGACGTCTGGTTGCTGGGCGCTCGCGGCGAGTCGCTTGCACGGGCGTCGGTCGAGATCGGTCCGCAATCGAAACGCGCCATGCTCCTGACCGCGTTGTTCGATTCCGCCGTCGCCAGCCGGGCACACGGACTTCTGGTCGATGCATCGGCTGGCCTCCATTCCATCCTGGCCGAAGGCGTCTCGGCGCCGGACATGGCCGCGGTTCCGCCGACTCCCAGCGCGTGGTCTCCGGGTCCGCCGTCGCCGGTTCCCGTCCTGCGTTCGGTGGAGCCCCAAACGGTCGTTCCCGGATCCATCCTGAGGTTTCGCGCGGACCACATCGACGCGTCCACGGTCCTCCGGTTTGCCGGCTTCGACCTGCCGGTCCGGCAGCTGGCCCCCGGAATTGCCATCCTGGGCGTCGCGGTCCCCGTCGTCGAACCCGGCTATGTGGACGCCCGTCTCGTGAGGTCCGACGGTTTCGAGTCCGACCCGGTCCGCGTTCTCGTCGGCCCTCTCGGCGTGGGGCCCATCCGGGAGGTCGTGGGGAAGGCTTTTTACGAAAAAGTCCCCGTGACGACAGGAGGGCTGGCGCTCGATGCCGTGTACAAGGTTCCGGTCACCGGCGCGCGGGTGGAGGTCTTCAACGTGGCATCCGGAGCGGTGTTCGCGCGCGCACACACGGGTCCGGACGGCCGTTATGCGGTTCCGGTCCCGGTATCGGAGGGGTACGGATTGCGCGTCCTGGCGAGTACTCCGGACGGAACTCTCGCTGTCGCGAACAACGCGGCCGGCGGCCTGGTGTTCGCGGTGGGGGCGACTCTGGGTTCGGCCGGGCAGCCCCCGACGCTCGTCGCCACCGATGGTGCGGGCGCCGCGGGAGCGTTCAACATCCTGCATGTCCTCGCTGCCGGGAACACCTTCGTCCGGAATATCGCCAGCGGCCTGGCCGTCCCGCCCCTCGTCGCGTTCTGGAGTCCCTCGAACTCGCGGGCGACGATCGGAGGGACGTTTTTCGACGCAACTTCACAGACGGCGTACGTGCTGGGCGACCGCGAAGGGGACTCGGACGAATTCGATGACGCCGTGATCCTCCATGAATACGCCCACATGCTGGCCGAACATTTCTCGCGCGACGACTCCTCTGGCGGCCCCCATGTGCGCGGCGATGTTCTCGACCCGCGGGTCGCCTGGTCGGAAGGCTGGGCAAACTTTTTCTCCGGCTTGGCTCGCGGCGACCGGATGTACGTGGATACGTTCGGGACGAACGGCTCGGAGGCCGTTGTGTTCGACCTGGAGGAGAATCTCACCTCCGGCGACGCAGGCGGGTATTGGAGCGAGTTCGCCATCCACGCGTTATTGTGGGATCTGGCCGATGGCGAGAATACGGACACGGGGGAAGATACGGGGGACATGGATGGCGTCCAGCTCGACGTGGGCACGTTATGGCAGGCGTTCGAAGCGATGCGGCAGGCCCAGTTCGTGTATCTCCCGACGTTCCTCGACCGGCTCGTCGCGCTGGTTCCCGATGCCGAGTCATTGATCGAGACGCTGGCCCGCGCGCGGTCGATCGACTACGAGGCCTCCGACGATCCGTCGGTTTCGAATCCGTTCCCCCGACTGGTGAACGCCGAGACGCCCGTCACGGGGGTGGTCGATTCGAAGTCCCGGAATCGAACGAATTTGGCCCAATCGGCGCACCTCTACGCATTTGACGTGACCGGCGGGGCCGTTTCCGTGCGGCTGGACATCACCGGACTGGGCCCGGCTGGCGACCTGGCGGCGAACGATCTGGACCTGTTCCTCCTCGACGCGGCCGGCCGCGTGGTGGGACGTTCGGATCAGGGGCTGAACGGCCAATCTGAATTGATCTCGACGTTCCTTCCCGCGGGCCGCTACGTCGTGGAGGTGAGGAGCTACTACTTTCGCGCGGAAACCGGGACGCCGGTCTTCAACTCCGGCGAGTACCGCGTGACGTTCAGCCTGCCGTAGCCGGATCAGACAGCAGCGGCGGCCAGGTAGGTGTTTTCCGCCGCGGCCACGCCCGCTCCCCGCGTCCCCCCGTATCCCTCGTCGGCCAGGATCTCGTCGAGCGCCCCGAGGAAGAGCAGGACGTTGCGCTCGAGCGAAGATGTCCCCATCAATCCCACGCGCCAGATCTTGCCCTTGAGGTGGCCCAGCCCGCCGACGATCTCGATCCCGTAGCGTTCGATGAGTTTGGATCGGACGCGGGCGTCATCAATTCCGTCGGGCACACGGACCGTATTGACGGTCCAGGACCGCACCGATCGGTTGGTGACGAACATCTCCAGGCCCATGGCCTCGAGACCCGAAATAAGCGCTTCGTGGTTCAGGCGGTGCCGCATGAAACGGTGTTCGAGCCCTTCTTCTTCGATGATGCGGAGGGCCTCGCGCAGCGCGTAGTTCAGGGAGATCGGCGCGGTGTGGTGATAGCGCCGGTCGGTTCCCCAATACGACCGCAACATGGTCAGATCCAGATACCAGCTCTGGACCGGCACCGTGCGGCCTGCCAGGCGCCGGATGGCCTTATCCGAGAGCGTGACCGGGGCGAGGCCTGGCGGGACGCTCAGGCATTTCTGGCTTCCGCTGTAGACGAAATCCAGCCCGTTCTTCCGGACGTCGATCGGCATTCCGGCCAGCGACGCCACGCAGTCGACGATCGTGACGATGTCCTCGCGGTGCTTGAGTACGCCGGCGAGGGGCTCGATCGGCTGGCAGACTCCGGTCGACGTCTCGACGTGGACGAACGCGACGACCTTCGGCCGGTATTCGTCGATCGCGCGCTGGAGTTGATCGGGCTCGACCGTGGATCCCCAGGGAGCTTCGACCCGATGGACGATGGCCCCGGCGCGCTGGGCGATGGCCTCCATCCGGTCGGCGAAAAATCCGGCCGAGCAGACGATCACGCTGTCTCCGGGCTCGATCATGTTCACCATGGCGGTTTCCATCCCCGCCGTGCCGGTACCGGAAATCGGGATCGTGATCTCGCTGTCGGTTTCGAATACGGCCTGGAGGCCGGCCTGAACGTCATCCATGATTCCGATGAAGACCGGATCGAGATGGCTGACGAGCGAGTGGGACATGGCGCGGAGGACGCGGGGGTCGCAGTCGCTCGGGCCGGGTCCCATGAGGATTCGGAACGGGGCGTTGAACTCTTTCACAGCGTTATGGTGCTCCAGAACTGTCGGACAAGTGGGTTACAAACCCAACATTATACCTGTTTTCGATGCGCGAACCGTGCAGTATGAACCGGGAAGTGGACGACTTTGGGCCTGATTTCGTCAATTCATGAGCGCCCGGATTCGCCGGATGTCGGTCCGATGATTCTCGATCTCCTCGCGGTCGTCGGCGCCGGGCATCAGCTCGAGGTACCGGTCCAAGTCCGTCGCCGCGTCCCGGTAACGGCCGAGCCCGAGCCGGATCATTCCCCTCTCCCGGTAGAGGGCGGGCGCGCGCGGTGCGGTGATGATCATGAGGTCGAGCATTCCCAGCGCCTTGTCGAAGGCGCTTCCGTGGACGTAGATCAGCTTGAGGTTGTTGAGCATCCGGACGACGATCTGGCGGTTCGGGACGCGGCGAAGCCATCGTTCGAGTTCCGAGGGACCGGCGGAAGGGGAATCGGCCGGCTGGTTCCTGAGTGCGAGGGCGTGGCATTCATCACGGGTGAGGATCGCACCTCCGCGAAACGGATCGATGAAGATTTCCCGGGCGGCGTCGACGTGCTTGACCACGAAGTGGCCCGGGATGCCAACCCCGTCGACGCGGAATCCCACACGGCGCGAGACCTCGATATAGATCGTGGAGAGCGTGATCGGAATCCCGGTCCGGCGATCGAGGACGTCGTTCAGGAAGCTGTTGCGCGGGTCGTAGTAGTCGTCGGTGTTCCCCCGAAACCCCTCGTCGCCAAACAGCACGTCGTTGATGGCTCCGATCGTCCCGAGGGGTTGCTCGCCCGCTCGTCGACGCTGTCCGACGCGTTCAGCGAGGGCATCGAGACGATCCAGGTACGGAGCGAGCGACAGGTGCGGGTACTCTTCGCACGCCAGGAGCAGGGCCGCTTCGGCCAGCGGGATGCCCAGATCGGGCAGCGTCACCAGCTCCTCGAACGTCTTGCGGGATCGGATGCTCACCGCTCCCGCTCCCCGGCGGATTCGAGCCAGCGCGGCAATGCCTCGATGTGCGGGATGATCCAGTCGGCCGATCCCAGTTTCGTCCGGGGATAGGAGTGCTCGACCGCAAGGCAACTGAGACCGGCCCCGTGGGCCGACTCGATTCCGCCGATCGAATCCTCGATGGCCATACACTCCGCAGCCGGAACCCCGAGTAGTCCGGCGGCTTTGCGGTAGGGCTCGGGGTCGGGCTTCCCCCGACCAACGTCCTCTGCCGCGACGATCACGGCAAAACGCTCGAGAAGTCCGGATTCTGTCAGCACGAACTCGATCTCTTCCCGCCTCGCGCCCGATGCGATGGCGACCGGACCGAAGCCGGCGGCGGCTTCGATGGCCTCCCGGACTCCGGGGAAGAGGACCGAGTCCCCGGCTGACCGCCCGCTCTCGCCGAGGATCCGGTAATAATGTTGCCCCTTCGAGCCGATGAGCGATCCCAGGTGGCCGGGGGCCAGAGGACGCCGGGCCTCGGCAAAAAGCTTTCCGAAGAGGTCGCGGTCGGCGAGCGGCAGATAGCGGTCGAAGTAGTCGGCGTCGGTGACGGCCATTCCTTCGGACTCGGCCACGGCCTGGAAGGCGCGCATGTGGACCCACTCGTCGTCGGCGAGCACGCCGTTGAAGTCGAAAATCACGGATTTGAACATCGCTTTTCCCGGGAAGATCCAAAGTAACATGGAGCGGCCGGCGGCCGGGCCGTCGCTCCGCGGTAGAATGGGGCTTCATGGCCGACGATTTCATCGTTGTGGGGGGCGGAGTGATCGGTCTCTCCGTGGCGCGTTCGCTCGCCGCGCGCGGAACAGTGACGCTCTTCGACTCAAACCGCGTCGGCCGGGAAGCCTCCTGGGCCGCGGCCGGGATGCTCAGCCCGCGTTCGGAAGCCATCTCGGCCGGGGCATTGCTCGATTTTGGCCTCTCCAGTCTCGCGCTGTATCGTTCGTTCGTCGACGCGCTCCAGGCCGAGACGGGAATCGATCCCGAGTACCGGGCCGACGGCGTTCTCGTGTTGGCCCGCAATGCGGATGAATGGCACGATCTCGAGCGGCGTGCCGAATGGCAGCGGTCGATCGGCCTCGGTGTCGAGGTGCTCGACGCCAACGACGTGGCGCGTCTGGAGCCGGCGACCGGCCCCGTTACCGGCGCCTTGTACTATCCCGAAGACCACCAGGTCCGGCCACGCCTCTTGCTCCGGGCCCTCGTCCGATCGTGCGAGATTCGCGGAGTGCGTGTGGTCGAGGGAACTCGTGTCGAGGGCGTCCGGACCGGCCGCGGAGTTGTTACCGGCGTGCGCACTCCGACCGGCGATTGGGACGCGGGAACCGTGGTGGTCGCCGCGGGCGCATGGTCTTCGGACATTCTCGAGGATGTGGCCGACTGGAAGACGCATCCGCGCAAGGGCCAGATGATGTCGCTCGGGATGCCGGGCCCCGTGATCCGTCGAGTTGTCCGGTGGCGGAACTTCTACCTGGTTCCACGGAACGACGACGAACTCGTCGTCGGAGCGACGAACGAGGACGCCGGATTCGATCGACACGTCACCGAAGCCGGCATGGGGAGCCTCCGCCACGCCGCCGCGACGATCGCTCCTCTGACCGCGTCTTTTCCTGTGCGCTCGACGTGGACGGGGTTTCGACCGTGGATTCCGGGCGAAATGCCGAGGATCGGTCCACTGGGCGCCACAGGGCTGTACTCCGCGACCGGCCACTACCGGAACGGCATTCTCTGGGCGCCGGCAACGGTCGGCATCCTCGAAGGCTACCTGGAAGGGAAGCCGTTGCCCGCGTGGGCGGACGATCTCCTGCCTCGTCTCGCATCTCCCGTCGAGTTGTCCGATGTTTGAACTGGCGGGATGTATAATCGGGGTTTAATGATCGACCCCAGGATCAGCCGGAAAGTGGAGTCCGGGGACCGATTGAGCCCCGGGGAAGGGCTCGCCCTGTTCCAGACTCCGGACGTTTTCGAACTCGGCCGCCTCGCATCGATCCCCCGCGAGCGCCTGAACGGCCGGCGAGCTTATTTCAACGTCAACCGCCACATCAACTACACGAACGTCTGCGTGATCGATTGCCAGTTGTGCCAGGGCGCCTACGCCCGGAAGCCGGGCGAGCCCGGAGGGTACACGATGTCTCTCGACCAGGTGTTTGCCTTCGCCCAGGCCCGCCACAACGACGCGGTGACCGAGTTCCACATCGTCGGCGGGCTGAACCCCGATCTCGAATTCGACTACTACCTCGACCTGCTGGGCGGCCTTCGCGAGCGCTATCCCAGCGTCCACCTGAAGGCGTTCACGATGGTCGAGCTGGATTTCTTCACGAGGATCACGCGGAAGCCGCTCGAGTGGGTGATCGACGCGCTGGTCGAGGCGGGGCTCGGAAGTTGCCCCGGGGGCGGCGCCGAGATCTTCTCCGAGCGCGCCCGCCCGAAGATCGCCGGGCACAAGATCTCCGGCGCCCGGTGGCTCGAAGTGGCCCGGGCCGTGCATCTCGCCGGAATCCGGTCGAACGCGACGATGCTGTACGGACACATCGAAACGTTGGAGGAGCGGATCGATCACCTGGTGAAGCTGCGGGAGTTGCAGGACGAGACCGGGGGATTCAACACCTTCATCCCCCTGGCATTTCATCCGGACAACACGTTCTACCGCCATCTGCCTCCAACCAACGGCATCGACGATCTGAAAACGATCGCCGTCGCCCGCCTGATGCTGGACAACTTTCCGCATATCAAGGCCTACTGGGTCACGTTGACTCCGGAGGTCGCGCAGGTGGCGCTCGGTTTCGGCGCGGACGATCTCGACGGGACCATCGTCGAGGAGCGCATCATCCATGGCGCGGGGAGCGAGACCACGCTGGGCGTGACGCGGAACCAGATCGAGACCCTCATCCGCGACGCCGGATATGAGCCGATCGAACGGGACACGCTCTACAATCGCGTGGAACGTCGCGAGACGCCCGTTGCCTGACCCCATGCGGCCCCGCGGCCGGATCCCCGATGATTGACCGCCGAGTTGCCGTCCTCGCCCATCGGTTCGTTCCCGAAGCCATCGTCCGGCGGCTGGATCCATTCCAGGCGGCGATCGATCAGTTCGTGGACGCGGTTGCTTTCTCCACGCCCCAAGGGTCTACGGTTCTCGACGCCGGCGCCGGCGAATGCCGTTTCCGCGACCGGTTCCACCACGCGCGGTACATCGGCGTCGACTTCGCCCTCGGCGATCCGGGATGGGACTACGGCAAGCTCGACGTGATCGCCCGGCTGGAGGATCTTCCGCTTCGGACTGAATCCTGTGATCACATCCTGTCGATCGTCGTCCTCGAGCACACGCCCGAGCCCGGGCGTGTGCTCAGAGAGTCCCATCGTGTGCTCCGCCCCGGCGGGACGGTTCACCTCGTCGTTCCGCACATGTGGGAGGAACACCAGCTCCCGCACGATTACTTTCGCTACACGTCGTCGGGAATTCGGTTCCTCCTTGAAGGCGCGGGTTTCGACGTTTCCCGGATCGAACCCGTGGGAGGCTTCTTCTGGCAGCTCGGCCGCCGTTTGATCGGCGTCGTCTCTTTTGCCCAGAACGGATGGAGGTGGGTCTTCTTTCCGTTCCTCGCCCCGGTTTTCGGTTTCGCGCTCCCGCTGTGTTGTTACTATCTGGACAGGGTCGACCGCGACCGCGCGTATACGCTGGGTTTCATCTGCGAGGGGCGCAAGGCGCGTTAGCACTCGACGAGGAGCATATGGCAGGCAAGCTGAGCAACCGGATGAGCATCGCCGCAAGTTATTTCCGGCGGCAGGCCCGGCTCCGTGGCGGGCCCATCGAGATTACGCTCGAGAGCACGGCCAAGTGTAACCTCTACTGCCCGATGTGTCCCCGTCACATCTATACCTTCGACGACGAGAGCATGGACCTCGATCTCTACAAGAAGATCATCGCCGAGTGTAAGGATTACGTCGAGTTCGTCTGGCCTTACGGTATCGGCGAGCCGATGATTCACCCGAACCTGTTCGAGATGATCCGCGTGACCCGCGACGCCGGGATCCGGACCGGGATCTCGACGAACGCGACGCTCCTCGACGACACCCGTGCGGAGATGATGCTCGATTCGGGCCTCGACTACGTCATTCTCGCTTTCGACGGCGCAACGAAGGCAACTTACGAGAAGTACCGGGTTGGAGCCGACTTCGAAAAGACACGGAGCCACATCCTGAACTTCCTCCGGAAGAAAAGGGAACGGAAGTCGCGGATCTTCGTCGTCGTGCAGATGGTCATTCTTCGGGACAACGAATCGGAAGTCGACGCCTACAAGAAGCTCTGGGATATCGAGGGTGTCGACGAAGTCCGCTTCAAGCGCGACGAGATCCAGATCGAGGGTTCGCGTACCGATTCCACCCACCTGCAAGGACGCCGGAAGAACCCCTGTCACCTGCTCTGGCGGGGACCGTTGTACGTCCGCTACGACGGCAAGGCGTACCCGTGCTGCTACATGTACGACGAGGAGCCGGTCGGCGACCTCTCCGAGCAGAGCGTCATGGAGGTCTGGAACTCTCCCGGCATGGTGAAGCTCCGCGAGGCCCACATCTCGGGGGATCTTTCCGAATATCCGCTGTGCGAAACCTGCCAGGCGTCCCGCCCCGCGATTCCGGCCTTCTACGGGAGCCTCATGGTGGACGGGCTGACGGTGAGA
>CAZTTI010000461.1:0-3265 GCA_964615925.1 uncultured Solibacteraceae bacterium | reverse complement strand
GGTCCACGGCTTCGACGACGACGGTGTCGTAAGGCACGCCCTCGACGACCCGCGCATCGATCATGCGCACGGGAACGATGAGGTACGCGTATTCGGCTCCGGCCTCGAACGACGTGTCGTCGAAGGACGTTATTGGGACTGCTGGCGCGATCAACTCCCCGGAACGATAGACCCGGTACGCGGTCGCGAGTGCCGGACGGACGCGGGGTTCGGTCCAGGAAAGGCGGATCCGGCCCTGATCGACCAGGGCGCTCGGAGAACTCGCTCCCTCGGGAACCTCGACAACCGTGAACTCCACGGTGTTGGAAGGCCCCGAGATCCGACCTTCGGCGGTCACGAACCGGACGGAGTAGGTCCTGGAAATCCCGGCCCGGTCCCCCGCGTCGATCTCGAGAGCCTGGGCCTCGCCGGGTACGGCATCGACGCGGTCGAGGACGGCTTCATCGGCCAGCACCTCGGCGAATACCAGATCCGTCGACGCCGAAGCGTCGACGTTCCGCAGCGGCGACGTCCACTCGAAACGCAGGTTGTACGCGTTCTGGCTGACGACGAAATCGGAGATCGCCTCGGGAATGCGCACGAAGGGAGGCCGTGGGTCGCCAACCCTCCCGCATCCGGCGTTAAGGGCCAGGACGAGAGCGAGAGCCGGGATGTGCCGCATCAGAGGATGTAACGGCTGAGGTCCTGATCCTTGGCGATGTCGGTCAGCATCTTCCCGACGTAGGCAGCGTCGATCTCGAAACGCTTCTCCTTCAGATCCGGACCTTCGAAGGAAACATCGTCGAGAAGTTTTTCCAGGATCGTATGAAGGCGCCGGGCTCCGATGTTTTCCGTCCTCTCGTTGACCATGGCGGCGAAACGGGCGACTTCGAAAACCGCTTCGTCAGTGAAGGAAAGCAGGATGCCCTCGGTTTCCATTAACGCGATGTATTGCTTGATCAGGGCGTTCCTTGGCTCGGTCAGGATGCGGACGAAATCCTCCACCGAGAGCGACTCCAACTCGACGCGGATCGGAAACCTCCCCTGGAGCTCGGGGATGAGATCCGAGGGCTTGCTCACGTGAAACGCGCCGGCGGCGATGAAGAGGATGTGATCGGTGCGAATCATCCCGTATCGCGTGTTGACCGTCGTCCCTTCAACGATCGGCAGGATGTCGCGCTGCACGCCTTCCCGGCTCACGTCCGGACCGTGACCGCTCTCCCGCCCGGCGATCTTGTCGATCTCGTCCAGGAAGATGATCCCGTTGTTCTCGACGCGCTCGACCGCGATACGCGTGACCTGATCCATGTCGATGAGCTTCTGTTCCTCTTCCTGGATAAGGTACTCCATGGCCTCGACAACCTTCATCCGCCGCTTCTTCGTGCGTTGGCCGAACATGCCGGGCAGGATGTCCTTGAGGTTGATGTCCATTTCCTCGATGCCCGAGTTGGAGATCACCTCGAAAGCGGGGAACGTGCGTTCCTTCACCTCGACCTCGACGGTTCTCTCGTCGAGCCGCCCGTCCCGCAACTGCGCCCTCAACTTCTCGCGCGTCCCCTTCCACTGTTCCCGATCATGCTCTTTCTGCTCCGCATCCTCGCCGCGGGAGCCCGCTGGCATCGGGGGAAGCAGGAGATCGAGCACACGCTCTTCGGCATTCATCTCCGCCTTCTCCGCAACTTCCTCCAACTTCTCGTTGCGCACCATGTCGATCGAGATCTCGATCAGGTCACGGATCATGGACTCGACGTCTCGGCCGACGTAGCCGACCTCGGTGAACTTCGAGGCCTCGACCTTCAGGAACGGAGAGTTGGCCAGCTTCGCAAGCCTCCGGGCGACCTCGGTCTTTCCGACACCCGTCGGGCCGATCATGATGATGTTCTTCGGCATGACCTCGTCGGCCATCTCCGGGGCAAGCTTGCACCGCCGGACGCGATTGCGGAGGGCAATGGCCACGGCCCGCTTTGCGGCGGACTGGCCGATGACGTACTTGTCCAACTCGCGGACGGTTTCTCGCGGCGTGAGTTCGTCGAGATGGGATTGAGGGAGCGGATCGTAGGCAAACATGTTGAGCCTCTGAGTTTAGCCCCTCGCCGGCAACTCTTCCACCGTCACGCGGTCGTTCGTGTAGATGCAGATCCCGGCCGCGATTTTCATCGCCTGCTCCGCGATATCGCGCGCGGTCAGCGACGAGTGGGCCACCAGGCCGCGGGCCGCAGCCACCGCATAGCCGCCTCCTGAGCCGATTCCGATGATGCCGTCGTCAGGTTCGATGAGATCTCCCGTGCCCGAAATCAGAAACGTCAACTCCTCGTCGGCGACGATCATCACCGCCTCGAGATGTCGGAGGCTCTTGTCGGTCCTCCAGTCCCGGGCCAGTTCGACGGCCGCCCGGCTCAGGTTCCCGTGGAACTCCTCGAGCTTCCCTTCGAAACGGGCGAACAGGGCAAAGCTGTCGGCGGAAGATCCCGCGAATGCCGCCAGAATCCTGTCGTGGTACAAGCGCCGGATCTTCCTCGCTCCGTGCTTGATCACGGTGTCGCCGAGCGTGACCTGGCCGTCACCGGCCATGGCGATGCAGCCGTCCTTGCGGACGCAAATGATGGTCGTCGAATGGGGTGGAGGCATGTTTGACGGGTGAAACCTAACGCCGGGACGGTTCGGCAAACAGTTGATCCGGGAGTTCGTCGTTGTAGGACACTTCCTGATACCGGATTTCCATGGTCTTCTGTCCGTTTTCGTACCGCACGACGAGAAGCGGCGTGTACACGCCTTCCATGTCGTGGTAGTTCGAATAGACTTCCTCGTAAACGGTGGGGTTGTCGATCTTTCGAACCGTCTTCTTGACCAGGACCCCGGACTCGCGCTCCACGAACAGGTTGATGCGAGTCCGGTCCGCTGTCCGTAACTCGAGAACATCCACGCGCGAGAAGTCAAGCATGTCGCGCCCGATGTACTGGAGCGTGGTTTCGGGGTTGTCGACGAGATAATGGAGAACGTAGGTCAACCCGAGTTGAAACTCCTCGGTGAAGACCGCTACCTGCTCGGGAAGCTGGTCATCGACGCCTTCCTCGGTCACGTTCCAACCCCGGTCGCCGTTGTTGATCCGGACGATTTCTCCGTCCTTGCCGAACTCGGTCCGCTCGGCGTCGGGCAGGCGGATATAGTCCACGAACACGTCCCCCCCGACCAGGGCCCCGCGCTGGAACTGAAAGAACCGGCCCGAGGCGCGAATGTCCCGCGCGGCGAGGTAAGCCTCGCCTCCCAGACGCTCGATCGCGCGATC
>CAZTTI010000460.1:0-10051 GCA_964615925.1 uncultured Solibacteraceae bacterium | reverse complement strand
GGGGCGCCTGGTGGTGGTCGACGAGATCGGACACCGTCTCTTCGTCGAGCAGGTCGACGGAAGGTTTCGCCCGATCGGCCGGCGTGGACGGGGCTTGGGAGAGTTTATCTACCCCTCTGCAGTCGCCATCGGACCCGACGAAGCATATGTGGCCGACTCGTGGAATCACCGGATCCAGGTCTTCGGGATTCCGGAGTGGAAACCGTACCGGTGTTTCGGCACCCTGGGCCACCGGAAGGGGGAGTTCTTCCGGCCATCGGGGGTCGCGCTGGTCGACCGTGACGGGGAATCGTGGATCGTCGTCGCGGACACGAACAACCAGCGGTTGAGTGTTCATGACCGTGCCGGGAAGAACCTCTTCGTCGTGGAACTGGAAGGCCCCGAATTTCCCGTCGACGTGGCCTACCGCGACGGGGCGTTCGAGGTCCAGGGCGAGGACGGACAGTGGAGACGACTGAGTTACTGAACGCCTCCGCTCGGCTTCGAACACACGCCGAGGTCCGAAAATTCTTCGTCCGCACGGGTGTTATACTTTTCAGAGACGTTCGGAGGGATGACGATGAAGTGGCTGACGGGAACCGGTATCTTCGTTGCGGCGTTGGCCCTTCTCTGGGGCACGGCCGGGGCGACTTTCCAGACCGCGGAGCCGCACGTCGAGTTGATGCGCGTTCTCCCTCCCGATGCTACCGGAGTCCTCTTCGTCGACACGGCGGCGCTCGATAAAGCCGGCTTCCTCGATGGCGTCGCGTCGGGCTTCATCACCGACCAGGCTGCGGGACGAATTCCAGGGGAATACGAGGAATTCGTAGCGAAGACGGGTTTCGATCCCGTTCGGGATATCCATCAGTTGATGGTCGGCGTGTCCGAGAACGGCCCGCTCATCGTCGCAAACGCGGACTTCGATGCCTTCAGGCTCGAAGCGTATTTCCTCGAGTCCGGCGGTCAGTCCACGCCGGTGGGTTCCTACTCGCTGATCGCCCCCGACCCGGAAGGGGATGTCCGCCTCGCATTCCTCGGTGACCGGATCGTCCTGGGGCCGATCGCGGCCGCCACCGACGCACTGGAACGTCTGGCGATCTCCGGTCCGTCCGCAGCGACGAACGATTCTCTCCGGGCCGCAATCGCCGAACTCGATGTCGCGGGGAACCAGATCTGGGGAACGGGGACCGTTGGGGCCGGGGGATTGGCGGTGGGTTTCGAAGACATGGCACCCCCGATGGCGCTCGACCTGATTTCAGCGCTCGAGCGGATCACTTACGAGATGGAATTCGGCACGGAAGTCCGCGCGCGATTGCACGGCGAGTTCAGCGGGGCCGACACGGCGATGCGGGCTGGAGATCTCCTGCGCGGGTTCGTGGCCCTTGGAAAGATGGGGTCGGCGGAGGAGCCCGATCTAACCGAACTGCTGAGCGGGTTCCGGATCACGAACGTCGAGAACGGCGTCGATGTCCGGTTTACCGCATCCCGGGAGTTGCTCGACCGGATCGGCAACTCGGACCTGCTCGGGTTGCCCGACGTCGAATAGTCCCTACTTCGCCCCCGACATCGAAGACAAGAACTCCGAGTTGGCCTTCGTCTTGCTCATCTTTTCGAGGAGCAATTCCATCGCTTCGACGGTCGACAGCGGGTTGAGGACCTTCCGGAGAATCCAGATCCGGTTCAATTCATCCCGCGGGACGAGCAGTTCTTCCTTCCGTGTTCCGGAACGATTGATGTCGATGGCCGGGAACACCCGTTTGTCGACGAGCTTCCGGTCCAGGCCGATCTCCATGTTGCCCGTGCCCTTGAACTCCTCGAAGATCACGTCGTCCATCCGGCTTCCCGTATCGATCAGCGCGGTCGCGATGATCGTCAGCGACCCGCCTTCCTCGATGTTGCGGGCGGCGCCGAAGAAGCGCTTGGGCCGTTGGAGCGCGTTCGAGTCGACACCACCGGAGAGCACCTTGCCCGACGGCGGCACGATCGTGTTGTAAGCCCGCGCCAGGCGCGTGATCGAGTCGAGCAGGATGACGACGTCGCGTTTGTGCTCGACGAGTCGTTTGGCCTTTTCGATCACCATCTCGGCGACCTGGACGTGGCGCGATGCCGGCTCGTCGAACGTCGAGCTGATCACCTCGCCGTTGACCGACCGCTGCATGTCGGTAACCTCCTCCGGCCGTTCGTCGATCAGCAGCACGATCATCACGACTTCGGGATGATTTTCGGTGATCGAGTTCGCGATGGTCTGGAGCAGCATCGTCTTTCCCGTGCGTGGCGGCGCGACGATCAGGCCGCGCTGGCCCTTGCCGATCGGTGTCAGCAGGTCAAGCACGCGTCCGGAAAGATTGTCTTTCGTGGTCTCGAGCTTCAGTCGTTCTTCCGGATAGAGCGGCGTCAGATTGTCGAAGAAGATCTTGTTGCGCGCGTGATCCGGGTGTTCGAAGTTGACGGCTTCCACCTTGATGAGGGCGAAGTAGCGCTCTCCCTCTTTCGGCGGACGGACCTGCCCCGAGACCGTGTCGCCGGTCCGCAGATCGAACTTGCGGATCTGGGAAGGGGACACGTAAATGTCGTCGGGCCCGGGGAGGTAGTTGTAGTCCGGTGCGCGCAGGAATCCGAAACCGTCGGGCAGCGTCTCCAGCACTCCTTCGCTGAAAATGAAACCGCTCTTTTCGGTCTGTGCCTGGAGGATCTTGAAGATCAGTTCCTGCTTCCGCATTCCGGAAGCGCCCTGAATGTTCAGGTCCTTGGCGATCGCCGTCAGTTCCGACGATTTCATTTCCTTGAGCTGCGCGATGTCCATGGAGGGCGTACCGTCGGCTCGCTCGGTGACAAGCTTCTTCGTCGATGGGGGTTTCTCGCTCATTTTGGGGTAGTGGGTGTTTGCGGCATGACGGCGCGTTTCCTATCGAACGCGCCGCGACCTATGAAACAGCAGCCCGGATTTTGCTCCAAACCGTATCTTTGCCAAGACCCGAGACTGCGGAGAATGGAATCAACTCTTCCTCGCCGAGAACCTCGGAGGCTCTCTTTGCGGACCGAATCAGCTGACTCCGCGACAGCTTATCTGATTTCGTCAGGATCACACTCTTTTCGATGCCGTACCGATCCAGCCAATCCTTCATCATGACGTCGTCGGGCGTTGGCGGGATCCTCGAATCGACGAGCAGGAGAACCAGCTCGATCTGTTGCCGGTCCTCCAGATATCCTTCCACCATGGGGCGCCACTGCGCTTGTATGCGCTTCGGCACCTTCGCGTAGCCATAACCCGGCAGATCCACGAAATAAAACCGTTCGTTGATCAAAAAAAAATTGATCGTCTGCGTCCGTCCCGGAGACGAACTGATTCGGGCCAAGCCCTGGATCCCCGCCAGCGCGTTCAGCAACCGCGATTTCCCAACGTTCGAGCGACCCATAAAAGCGATCTCTCGGAACTGGTCGCGGGGAAAGTCAGCCGGTTTGCTGGCACTCGTGACGAATCGGGCAGAGCTGACTTTCACGGGAGGCTACGCGCGGAAGGCGCTTATCAGACGCGCCCAATATATCAGCAATTTCCAGGAATTTGTCAGTTAGTTTCGCTGTCCGGTCCCGGGCGCCTAGTGCGCGACCGGGGGGCGCTCGCCGGATTCCCCCAAAGCCCGCGGATTGAAAGCTTCGCTTTCCTCGAGAGGGACGGGGTCGTCGGTCAGCGCAACCTTCAAGACGTCGTCCATGCTCGACACGAGGTGCACGGTGAATTCCTCGAGGATGTCCTTGGGGATATCCGCCAGGTCCTTCCGATTGTCCTCGGGCAGGATGATCGTCCGGATGCCCACGCGGTGCGCCGCGAGGAGCTTCTCCTTGACGCCCCCGATGGGGAGAACCTTGCCGCGAAGCGTGATCTCGCCCGTCATTGCGATGTCGCCCGAAACCGGGATTCCGGTCAATGCGCTCACGATCGCCGTGGCCATCGTGATCCCGGCGGACGGCCCGTCTTTCGGGATCGCGCCCTCGGGGACGTGGATGTGAATGTCGAGCTTCTGGTAGAAGTCCTTGGAGATGCCGAACGCGTGTGCCCGTGAGCGGACGTAGCTCATCGCGGCCTGAGCCGACTCCTGCATGACGTCGCCCAGCTTCCCCGTCAGCGTGAGTTTCCCCGTGCCTTCCATCAACGTCGTTTCCGTCGCGAGGATCTCTCCCCCGACCTCGGTCCAGGCCAAACCGGTGACGAGGCCGATTTCATCCAGACGGTCGTGCTGGTTGGAGCGGAACTTCGGGACGCCCAGGTATTCGGAGAGGTTGTCCGCCGAAACCCGCGCGCTGTATTTCTTACCGTTGGCGACGACGGCCCGGGAGACCTTCCGGCAGATCGAGGAGATCTCTCTCTCGAGGTTTCGGACACCGGCCTCGCGCGTGAATTGACGGATCATGGCCGGGAGGGCGTCGTCCTCGAACTTCAATTGCCTGGGCCCGAGCCCGGTGGCTTCCATCTGCTTCGGGATGAGGAATCGTTTCGAGATCTCCTTCTTTTCCTCTTCGGTGTATCCGGGAAGCCGCAGGATCTCCATCCGGTCCTGGAGCGGCTGCGGAATCGTGTGGAGGACGTTGGCCGTGGCGATGAACATGACCTGCGAAAGGTCGTAGTCCACGTCGAGATAGTGATCGTTGAAGCTCGAGTTCTGTTCGGGATCGAGGACTTCGAGAAGAGCGGCTCCGGGATCGCCGCGGAAATCCGTGCTCATCTTGTCCACTTCGTCGAGAAGAAAGACCGGATTCACCGTGCCAGACCTCTTCATCATCTGAACGATCTGTCCCGGGAGGGCTCCGATATACGTCCGCCGGTGCCCGCGGATCTCGGCCTCGTCCCGCACTCCGCCCAGTGCCAGCCGGACGAACTTGCGGCCGGTGGCTCGCGCGATCGACATGCCGAGCGAGGTCTTCCCGACGCCCGGAGGACCCGCGAAACACAGGATCGATCCCTTCGGCTTCCGGACGAGCTGGCGCACGGCGAGGAACTCGAGAATCCGGTCCTTCACCTTGTCCAATCCGTAGTGGTCCTCGTTCAGAATCCGCTCCGCCGCTTCCATGTTCCGTATCTCGCGGCTCTTCTTCTTCCACGGCACACTGATCAGCCAATCCAGGTAGTTCCGGGCCACGGTCGACTCGGCCGACATCGCCGGCATCATCTCCAGGCGGCGCAGCTCCTGGGTGGCCTTTTCGCGGGCCTCCTCCGGCATGCCGGCTTCCTCGATTTTCGTCCGTAGCTCGTCGAGGTCGGACTTTTCGTCCTTTTTGCCCAGTTCCTTCTGGATCGCCTTGATCTTTTCGTTCAGGTAGTACTCTTTCTGCGCGCGTTCCATCTGCCGCTTCACGCGGCTCTGGATCGACCGGTCCACCTGCAGCTTTTCGATCTCGATGTCCAGGAGATCGGAGAGCCGTTTGCAGCGCTCGACCGGGTTGAACACCTCGATCAGCTCCTGCTTTTCCTCGACCGACAACGATAGATGCGCCGCGATCGTGTCGGTCAGCCGCCCGATGTCGTCCATGCTGACCGAGGAGAGGACCTGATCGTAGTTCGCGTTCTGGCTCAGCTTGATGTATTGCTCGAAAAGCTGGGTGACGCGCGTCATCAGGTTGTCGTACCCGGTGAAGGACTGATTCCGGAACGGCGAGAGGCGCAGGTTGGCTTCGAGATGTCCGTCTTCTTCGGCGAGGCTCAGGATCCGGGCGCGTTCGATTCCCTCGACGAGCACTTTGGTGTTCCCGTCTGGGAGCTTCAGCGCCTGGACCAGGTTCGAGATCGTCCCGATCTGGTAGATCTCGTTGGGCTTCGGGTTGTCCACGGAGGCGTCGTATTGCGTGGCCAGGAAGATGCGCTTGTCACCTTCGAGGGCGACCTCGAGCGCGCGGATCGACGACTTTCGTCCGATCACGAACGGGACGAGCATGTACGGGAAGATCACGACGTCCCGGATCGGGACCATCGGGAGCTTGACCTGTTCGTATTTTTCCTTGTTGGTCGTCACAGATTCACACACCATGCCCGGATGCCTGCGCCCTGCAGGGAGGATGCCTGCCGGAAACAAATGTCTTCAGGAAGACCGGCGTCAGCCCGCCTTCTCGAACGGCAGCTGCACTTCCTTCTTTTCGACCATGGGCCGGGTGATCGTTAGCTGAGTGTCACCTTTTTGACCGGGCAGGGAATACATGACGTCGAGCATCAGCTCTTCCATGATGATGCGCAGGCCTCGGGCCCCAACCTTGCGTTTGATCGACTGTTCGGCGATGGCGTCGATCGCACCGTCGGTGAACCGGAGCTGGACGTTTTCGTATTCGAAGAGCCGTTGATACTGTTTGACCAGCGCGTTCTTCGGTTTGGTGAGGATTTCCACGAGGGACGCCTGGTCCAGATCATGCAATGTCGCCACGACCGGGACGCGGCCCACGAATTCCGGAATCATGCCATATTTGACCAGATCCTCGGGTTCGACGCCTTCGGCGAGCGGGGAGGGTTCGTCCTCTTTCCTGCGGGACTTCAGTTCGCCCTTGAACCCCATCGTGCTGCGTTTGGCGACCCGCTTCACGACGATCTCCTCGAGACCAACAAACGCGCCGCCGCAGATGAAAAGGATGTTGGATGTATCGACCTGGGTGAACTCCTGGTGGGGGTGTTTGCGCCCCCCTTGGGGAGGCACGTTGGCCACCGTTCCCTCGAGCATCTTGAGGAGGGCTTGCTGGACCCCTTCGCCGGAGACGTCCCGTGTGATCGAGGGGTTTTCGTCTTTGCGGCCGATCTTGTCGATCTCGTCGATATAGATGATGCCGGTCTGGGCACGTTCCACGTCTCCGCCGGCGCTTTGGACCAGACGCAGGATGATGTTCTCCACGTCCTCGCCCACGTAACCGGCCTCGGTGAGCGTGGTCGCGTCGACGATGGCGAACGGGACGCTCAGCAGGCGAGCCAGCGTCTGGGCCAGGAGCGTCTTTCCGGTTCCCGTGGGACCGATCAGCAGGCGGTTGGATTTCTGCAGCTCGATGTCCGATTTCCGCCGGGCGAGCTCGATGCGCTTGTAGTGGTTGTACACCGCGACGGCCAGTTTCTTCTTCGTCTGGTTCTGGCCCACCACGTACTGGTCCAGGAATGACTTGATTTCCGGGGGCTTCGGAAGGTGGACGTTGCGCGGCGCCGCCTCGGTTCCTGTGTCCTCCTCGATGATGTCCTGGCAAACGGCCACGCATTCATCGCAGATGAATACGGTGGGACCCGCAATCAGCTTCCGGACATCGTTTTGGCTCTTGTTGCAGAACGAGCACCGCAGGACGTCGCCGTTACTCTTCTTCAAGTCAGGTTCCCTCCCGGAACTTCCCCGCGGCGCCTTGGAACAGGCTCGAGGAACGTCAGGAATGGCCGAGGAGTGCTACGTACGCTTGGAGATAACTTCATCGATAATACCATAGTCCTTGGCCTGCTCCGCGCCCATCATATAGTCGCGTTCGACGTCCTTTTCGATCCGTGCGAGCGGCTGGCCCGTGTGTTCGACCAGGATATCGTTAAGGATACTCCGCATGCGCAGGATTTCCTTGGCATGGATCTCGATGTCGGTCGCCTGGCCCTGCAATCCCCCCATCCACGGCTGATGGATCATGATTCTCGAGTGGGGGAGGGCGAAACGTTTCTTGGGCGCCCCGGCGGCCAGCAGCACGGCGCCCATGCTCGCCGCCTGACCGACGCAGATCGTGGTGACGTCGGGCCGGATGAACTGGATCGTGTCGTAGATGGCCAGACCACCCGTGATCGAACCACCGGGGCTGTTGATGTAGAGGGAGATATCCCGCTCGGGGTCTTCGGCTTCGAGGTACAGCAGTTGTGCGGTCACGACGTTGGCGACGTTGTCGTCGATGGGTGTGCCGATGAAGATGATGCTGTCCCGGAGCAGGCGGGAGTAGATGTCGTACGCGCGCTCCCCGCGGTTGGTCTGTTCGACCACCATCGGAATCAGCGCGCTGTTGAATTCAGGCTTGTTCGGCATGAGTTTCTGCTTTCGGGCAATCCTGTTGTTATTAGTCGGTTATCGGAGAATTGTGGCACAAACCTGAGCCAAAAGGTCGACGATGGTCCTTATCCCGATGCCCCGGTTCCGGCTCCGGGCGTCGAAATCGCTTCCCCGGCAGGGACGATCCTGGCCCGCGCCTGGAGCATCTCCATGACCTTCCGGTGGCGAATCTGGTCGCGGAGCCGCTCGATCGCCTCGTTCTTGCGCAACGTCTCGCGGACCGCGGGCTCGGGCTGCTGCATCTGGTCCGCCATCGAGGCGATTTCAGCGTCGACCTCCTCGTCGTTCGCGGCGATGTCCTCGCGCTCGGCGATATGGTCGAGAATGAGCATCCCGCGGACGTCACGGATCGCCTGTTCGTATTGGTCCGACCGGATCCGGGCCCAATCGATGTCCAGGCGCTCGGGATTCATACCCTGCTGGGCCAGGTTTCGGATCAGCCGGTTCAGCCGGACCTCGAGCTGGCGTTCGACGAGGGTTTCGGGCACTTCGAATGCGTTGTTGTCCTCGAGCCATCGGAGCAGGTTGTCCCGCATCTTCTGCTCGGCGTGTTCCTTGCGGTGCTCGGACATGTTCTTCTGGATTTCCGAGCGGAGGTCGGCCACGGTCGTGTACGCGCCGAGGGTGGCTGCGAACTCGTCGTCCAACTCGGGAACGACCTTCTTCTGGATCCCCTCGACCTGGACCGAATACCGGACCGAATGTCCAGCCAGACGCTTGTCCGGGTAGTCCGCCGCGTACGCGACGACGAAGTCCCGTTCGTCTCCGGGGGACGCTCCGGTCAGGTTTTCGGTGAATTCGGAGACCGTGCTCTGCCCCCCAACTTCGCAGAGCGCCTTTTCCTGGACAAAATCCTCATGCGCATGGTCGTGGTGACCGGCATCGTCGCCAGGCTGTTCCACGGTCCCCCGGAACGAGATCTGGGCGAAATCGCCCGCGGCGACTGGCCGGTCTTCGTCGATCGAAACCATTTCGGCGCGTTCCTGGCGAAGGTTCTCGATGTACTGGTCGATCTCGTCCTCTTCCACCGCCGTCGAGACCTCTTCGACCGGGATCTCGCTGTAGTTCTCGATCTGGACGACGGGGTAGACCTCGAAAGCCGCCGTGAAGCGCAGGGGTTCACCGCTCGCGTAATCCACCTTCTCGAAGATGGGCGAGTCTACGAGATCCAGGGCTTTTTCCCGAGCTGCTTCGGAAAAATACCGGGGGAGTAAGTGTTGGTAGGCCTCGGCCAGAATGTCGTCCCGGTAATGGTTCTTGACGAGTCCGAGAGGGGCTTTCCCGGGCCGGAATCCGGGGATCCGGGCGCGACGGGCAAACTCCCGCGCGATCGACGTGATCTCGGCCGCGACGACGTCGGCCGGGACCTCGACCTCGATGCTCTTGCGTACGTCGCTGATGTCGGTCAGTCCGATGATGCTCATGGTTTCCAGAATGTGCGAAGCGCCTGCGGCTTCATGCGAAGCGCCTCATGCGAAAGGAGGGAGTCGAACCCTCAAGGGTTGCCCCACTGGATCCTAAGTCCAGCGCGTCTGCCAGTTCCGCCACTTTCGCGAGTCTGATTGTTTGAACGGAAGTGGCCCGGGACCTTCCTGGCTCCCGGCGCCGATGTTCCCCCTGCGTCCGAATGCGGCGTGCCGCGGGGGAAGTATATCTCAAGGTCAGGTGGCGGTTCCTGCGGCCGTCACGCGATGAAGTGGTCACTCGATAGTGCGGAGGCGAAGATCCCACGCCTGGAGAGTGGTATCGAAAAAGATCCGATAGCGCCGCCCGGGTTCGAGCCGGTAGATCACCTGTTCGTTCCCCCGGCGGATTCCGAAGAACGGATAGTGGGGAAAACTCCGATTCTCGCCGGCATCCAGCGAGTACAGATCCCACGTCGTACCGTCGTCGCCCAGTGCAAAGGTGACGGCCCCGCCCTCGCTGTTCCAGATCGAAATTCCGTTGGCCGGCAGCACCGCCTGGCCCAGCGCGGTTGCCGACAGCATCGCCGCCAGGATGGCCAGGGTGGCGGCCGGCAGGAGCCGTCTCATCACTTT
>CAZTTI010000459.1:0-10208 GCA_964615925.1 uncultured Solibacteraceae bacterium | reverse complement strand
CGAAACTCCCCTTTTCGGGGCATGACGTTTCACCCCTTCGACAGCGCTTCGATTCGCTCCGGAGACCGGCCTGCACGGATGCGAGCGGGATCCCGGTCTCCTGTGCTCGCGCCACACGGTCTGGTCAGCGCGAGCCATCCGCTGGCCGCCGCCGCCGGGGTCGACGTCCTCCGCGGGGGTGGGAACGCTGTCGACGCCGCGATTGCGGTGGCCGCCGTCCTGGCCGTTGTCGAACCCACGATGACGGGGATCGGCGGCGACATGTTCGCGTTGCTGTTCATGAACGCCGACCCGCGTCCGGTTGGTCTGAACGGGAGCGGGTGGGCCGGAACGCTGGCCAGCCTCGGAGCGGTGCGAGACCAGGAACTGTCCGCGGGCCAGACCGTGACGATTCCTGGCGCGGTCCGGGGATGGTTCGCCCTTCACGAGCGCTACGGAACTTTTCCGATGTCCCGGCTTGTGGAATCGGCCGTCGGCTACGCCGAAGAGGGGTTCGGGGTCTCCGAGATCGTCGCCGGGCAATGGTCTCGCGCGGTCGCGTCGTTGGGAAACGAGGCCGGGCGGCTCGGCCCGTTCCTCCCTGCAGGGAGAGCTCCCGTCCATGGCGAACTGTTCCGGAACCCGGCGCTGGCGCGCACGCTGGCCCAACTGGCCAACGACGGTGCCGGCGCGTTTTACTCCGGACGCATTCGCGATGCGATCGTCGAGTCGACGCGCCCTCTCGGCGGCTTTTTGACCCAGACGGATTTCGAAGAGTTCGAGGTCGAGTGGGTCGAGCCGATTTCGGTCCGGTACAAGGGATTCGAGGTTTTCGAGTTGCCGCCCAATACGCAGGGCGCCACTGCCCTCGAGATGCTTCGAATCGCCGAGGAATGGGACCTCCCGTCGCTTGGCCACAACTCGTCCGACTATGTCCATGGTCTCGTCGAAGCCAAGAAGTACGCGTTCCGGGACCGGAACGCGCTTGTCGCGGATCCGAGGTTCGAGGCGGATCCGTCCTCATGGATCCTTTCGTCCGAGCACATCGCGGAGATCCGCCGCGCGATCGACCCGAAGCGTGCGGGTCCTTCGACGACGTCGTTTCGAGGCGCGGGCGATACGGTGTGTTTTTCCGTGGTCGATCGCGATCGGAACGTCGTGTCGTTCATCAACAGCCTATTCGAATCTTTCGGGTGCGGGATCGTGGCCGGCGATACCGGAATCTGCTTGCACAACCGGGGCCGCGGATTTTCGCTCGACCCCCTCCATCCGAACCGGATGGCCCCGAGGAAACGTCCGTTGCACACGTTGATTCCCGGGCTCGTCATGAAAGACGGCAGGCCGTGGCTCGCGTTCGGATTGATGGGAGGTGACATGCAGGCGCAGGGCCACGTGCAGGTGCTCGTGAACCTCATCGATTTTGGGATGAACGTTCAGGAAGCCGCGGACGCTCCCCGATTCCGGCATGATGCCGAAGGCGTCGCGCTCGAGTCGGCGTTCGGACCCGGCGTCCGGAAAGAACTCCAGGCGAGGGGCCACGACCTCCGGGAGCTTTCCGGCGGGTTCGGGGGATTCCAGGCGATCATGATCGATCCCGACACGGGCACCCTGGCCGGCGGATCCGATCATCGCAAGGACGGTCAGGCCGTCGGCTACTAACGAAGCGCGAGGCCGTCGGGTCCACGCCCGACGTCGACCGAGCCGGACACGGTCCAGGATGTGGTGTCCACGACGAAGACGCGCCCGTCGCTCCCGGCGGCCACATACACCCGTCGGGAGTCCGGCGCGCTCGCGACCATTCCGAGCGCGCCGCCCAGGGGCACGGATTCGATCAATTCGCGAGCGGCCCGGTCGAAAACGAGCAGATCCCCGCCTTCTCCCACCAGCACGTGATTTCCATCTGCGGTGAGCGCGACCCGGTTCGGGCTCTGTCCGGCCGGGATCGTGGCGACGACGGATCGGTCGTTCACGTCGATCACGCTCAGCGTTCCCTCACGGCGGTTCGCGACCCAGATCTCGGCGTCGTCGGGGGACAGGGCGAAACCCTCTCCTCCCTGGCCCACCCCGACGTTGGCGACGATGTCGTACGAATCGAGGTCCATGAACGAAACAGTGTTCGAGTCACGGTTCGTGAAATACGCCCACTTTCCCCGGCTGTCGATCAACACCATATGGGTGCCACCCTGGTCGGTGTCGATGGCCCGAAGAATGGAGTCATCGACCGCATCGATGACGAAGATCTTCTGATTTCGTTCGCTCGTCACCAGCGCGCGCCCCGAGTCCGGCGTGAATGCGATCCCATGCGGAAAGGCGAAATCGGGCGACGAGATCTTCGTCGTCTCCCGGCGCGAATCCATGTCGATGACGGAGATCGTGTTTCCGCCCGCGTTTCCGACGTAGGCCTTGGTCCCGTCCGAGGTCACCGCCAGCTCATGCGGGTTCGATCCCACCGGTATCGTTTCGGAGACCTCGAGCGTGGCCGTATCCACGATCGAGATGGTGTTCTCGGACTTGTTCACCACGACGAGTTCGTTTCCGGACTGGGCGAATCCGTTCGTGGCGATCAGCAATGTCGTGAACAGCAGTCTCATGGCGTCGTCTCCCGGTCGAAGTCTCGTCCTGCCAGTTTAACAAGACCAGGTCGGAGTCGTGAACCTTCGAGGCCGAAGCTCCGGTCGTTGCCACCCGCATGGCCCATGCCTAGACTTGGATTCGTCATGGGACAAGGCGTGACATCGGAGAACATCCAGGAAACCCGCGTCGCCCTCGTCGGCGGAACCGGCGAGGTCCGTCAACGGTTGCGCGCGCGGCTCGGCTCGGTTACCGGAGTGCGCTTCGTATGGGATGCTGCCGACGTCGCGAAAATTCCTGCGGCGCTGGAATCGCTTCCGGAATTCCTCTTCATCGTCCCTGACCGGTCCGCCCAAGCCGTTGGCCTTCTGGAAAAGATCGATTGCGAGTCGGTGCACGTCATCGTCGTTCTCGAATCGGCGATGGGGCCGGAAGCTCTCGAGGCCGTGAGGCGGGGTGCTCGTGGCATTATGGCCCCCGACCTGGCCCCGACCATGATGGCCCGTCTCATCCGATGCGTGCGGGAAGGGGAGCTCTGGGCGGGGCGGGATGTCCTCAAGCAGGTGCTGGAATCGGCCCGAACCCGGATGAAGGGGCCGGCCGCGTTTTCGCGGGCGTACGACCCGGAGAGGGGCCTCAACGGTTCGGATAAGGGACCGGGGAAGGGGCCGGGCCTCACGGCGCGGGAACTGGAGATCGTCCGGCACGTCGTCGACGGCCGGACCAATCGCGAGATCGCGCGTTTGTTTTCGATTTCGGAAAACACGGTGAAGTTTCATCTCCGCGGCGTCTACGAAAAGACCGGGGTTCACAATCGCCTCGAACTCGCCGTGTTCGCAGCACACCACGCCCTGGTTCCTCCCGCACCGCGCGCTGGCGGCAACGCGGCTCAATCATGAGTGCCGCCATGGCCACGAACCCCACCCGCGTCTTCATCGTCGATTCCCATGCGTTGTGCCGCGAGGCCCTGACCCGCCTGCTCCGCGATGACGACCGTCTCGAAGTCGTGGGAGCGGCTCCACCGGACGATGACGTCGCCGGTGCCATCGCGGGTTCGAACGCCGAAGTCGCGTTGATCGAAGTTGCGGGCGCTCAGTCTGCCAGTCTCCAGGTCTTGCGGCGGCTTCAGGAGTCGCGATCGCCCATAGCCGCCATTCTGTTGACCGACGACCGGTCGGGACCCGGAGCCGTTCCGGGCGTCATCGCGGGGGCCAGGGGGGTCGTCAGCCGCAACGACAATTCCGACCTGCTCGTTCGAAGCATACTCGGAGTTGCGCGGGGAGAGTTCTGGGTGAGCCGCAAGCTCTTTGCCGAGGTGCTCGATACCGTGCGAACATCGGAATCCACGCTCGGCCGGCCATTGGGGAAATCCACGAGTCCGTCGTCTCCGATCTTCGACAACCTGTCGCCCCGCGAGATGCAGATCATCTCCGCTGTCGTCGATGGTCAGGTGAACAAGGAGATCGCGGAGAACCTGGGTATTGCGGAATACACCGTGAAGCACCACCTGACGCGGATCTTCAACAAGCTGAACGTTACGAACCGCGTCGAGCTGGCGATGCTCGCCGTGGATCAATCGGCCCTGTCGAACGACTAGAACCGGACCTTCGTCTGGAACGTGACCTGCCGGCCCGGCGCCAATGCCGTGCCGGAGAATGCGCCGCTGAAGTTGATCACATCCAGCCGGTCGGTTGCGTTACGCACGTCGAATTGGGCCGTCACGGATCGTTCGTCTTGTTCCCAGACGCGGACTCCAACCGAAAAGTCGAGGCTGAAGTTGGGGCGGAGGCGTTCGCGTGCGAAGTTGACGCGTTCAAGGATTCCCGGGGAGATCGGGTGTTCGATTTCCTCTTCTTCTTCTTCTTCTTCTTCCTCCTCCTCTCCTCCTTCTTCGTCATCGTCGTCGTCTTCGAGCTCGACCGGAAGGCCACTCCCGTAACGGATTCCCGTGCTGAACCAGACGCGCTCGTGGGGCGCAACGCGCACCTGCGCCGCCAGCGTGTTGCGCTGATCCTGACTGATGGCGAACTTCTCGAACGTGTCCCTGAGCTCGTCGGCTTCGCCGCCTTCGATGAAGAGCCCGCCCGTCACCGGGGACGTGGCGTAGCCGATCATGTTGGCGTAGCTCACCGAGGACGACACCCATTCCCAGGACGGCATCTCCAGGCGGACTTCGGTTCCGGTAACGCGTGCGGTGTCGAACGTGATCGGGAACGACAGGCCCGTGTTCAGGAAGACATCGTCGTCGATATAGTTGCGGAACGTTCTCCAGTAGTGACTGACATCGAGGCGGAATACGTCGAAGAGGGGTTTCCGCAATCCGACTTCGAAGAAGTTCGCCCGGTTCGCCGGTACGGCAATCGCCTCCTCGACCTCGTCGATCCCCAGCGAGGCCGCGGCGCTCGACAGCAGGAGGTTTTCAATCGGAGGCGGCTGGAAGATCCGATCGTACGATGCGCGGAGCAGCAGATCCGCCGGTTCGACATAGTAGCTGAGTCCGATCCGTGGGCTGACGGCGTCTTCCTCGATCAACAGGTCGTAGTGATCGTAACGCACGCCGACGCTGGCCGAAAAATCGCCGAGGCGAACGAGGTCCTGGACGAACAGGCTGACCTCGGTGCTCTTCTCCGAGTCGTCGTATTCGAGATCGAACTCCGGCAGCTCGTCGGGCTCGGCGAATCGGAACTCCTCACGGATGCCGGCGATGCGCAGATCGCCGCCGAACTTCAAGGTCTGAAACTCGTTCTCGATGGTCAGGTTCGCGACGAACGCCCCTTCCTTCAATCCGCGGTCCTGCTCGACGAACACGGGTGTCGACTGCGGATTGCTCCAGAGCTGGGCCGTCAGGTCCCGGAACATGAACTTGAACGCTCCCAACACGCCTGGCGAAAAGATCCTCTGATAGTGCACCTGGGCCGAGGTTTCCCCGCCGAACCGGTCCTGCCGTTGCCCGGCGGCCTGTTGAGCCAGGTCGTTCGGCACGAGAAACCGCGTTTCCGAGGAACGCAGGTATCCCGTCAACCGGTCGCGGCTTGTCAGATCGTGATCGATCCGGAAATTGAACCCTCCGGAGGTGGCCTTGTTCGTGAAGTTCTCGATCGATGGAGGGTCCAGATACCGTTCGGTGGATCCACCCTGTCCGCCGACGGAGATCGACGTGCGGCCGGTCCGGAGCTGATGCCGGAGAGACCCGGCCCGGTTCGCGTAGGTTCCGAACTGGCCGTCGAACTCGGTGGAGTGGCCGATCCGGCCCACGCGCCGCGTATCCAGGGCAATGACGCCGCCCAGACGACGGCCGTATTCGGCCGGGATCCCCGCGGTCATGACGCTGACCGATTCGAATTCGCTGTTCTCGAACGCCGGCGCGAACCCGATCGACCGGTTGTCGTAAACCGGCATCCCATCGACGACGTATTGGGTGTCGTACTCCGAGCCGCGGGGGTGGAGGACGGCGTTGGCTTCGAGCAGCCATCCCGGCAGGGTCGTGACGACATCGATCGTGCTCCTCCCAAGGGTGGTCCCCAACGACTCGGACAGTTGCCGCCGGGGAATCTGCATGATTTGCGTCGGTTGCGACGTGTCGAGAAGGGGCGCCGCGTCGGTGACGGTGATCGCGGCCGTCAGCGGCGCCACCGAGAGTTGCACTTCCAGTTCCCGCGGCACCGCGGACCGGATTTCGACGGTACGGACTTCGGGCTGGAATCCCTCGCTCCGGACCGTCACCGTGTAGGCGCCGAACGGGATGCGCGTCACCTGTGCGGTGCCGTTGGCGTCGGCAATGGCCCCGGCCTCGAACAGGGGACTTCGCCCTTCGATCGTTACTTCGGCCGTCACGGCCAAGCCGTCGGCGTCACGAACGGTGACCCGGACTTCACCTTCGGCGACCTGTGCGCTCGAGATACCTCCGAGAGCCGCGAGAAAAATCGAAAGGCACACGGCAACGGTTAACCTCTTCTTCATTACGAAATACCTCTGTCGTTCTGGATACGCTTACCGGACCCACGGTTCGTCCTTGACGAACTGCCGGTGCGCGCTGATCGGGATCTCGGTGTCGAAGTGCTTCTTGTATGCTGCGATCCAGTCTTCCGCAATCTCGTGCTGCGCGGTTCGAAGAGCGACGTGTCCGTCGCACACGAGCCGGTGCAGGTGGTCCTCGAGCGCGTCCTTGACGCGGGCGCTCCAGACGGGTTCCGAATACGGCTGCGGCCAGAGGTTGCTGACCTCGGCCGAGCCGCCCAGTTCCGGAGCGATGAGGTAGTCGAGTTCGTACGCTCCCGGTTGCGGATCCCGTATTCCGTAGGCCGCAAACACGACGCGGCCGACGGTGGGGGAAATCGCGGCATCGTGAGAGTCGGATCGGATGCTGCAGACTTCGAATTCCGTGACCGGTGCGGTCGCTCCGGGAGTCAACGTGGGATCGGGGCCCGCTTCGGCGAGGTCCGAGGCCATTTCCCTCGAGGGAACGTCGTCGGATACCAGTAAGGCGGCGCCGGCGACGGCCATCAGGACGACAGCGGCGACAAATGCATACGGCACCCGGCGATTCCGCGTTGGCCGAACGCCCTGGGCCAGCCGCTCCCGCATTTCCGCGGAAAGCCGCGCGCGCGGGCCGTCCGGGGGAGGGATTGACGCATCCATCTCGGTGTAGGTGTCGATAAAGCCGGCAATGGCCCGTTCGAGCCCCTGAAGCCGCGTTCGGCACTTCCAGCACGACGCCAGGTGGCGGGAGACCTCCGCCGTCCGGCGCCTGGAAAGCTCTCCGTCGGCGGCCATCAGCAACTCGTGATCCGGAATATGGTTCTTGCGGTCGTTCACGTTCCCGAACCTTCACCTTCCGCCAACGCGTTCAGCGCGCGTTTGAGCGCCAACGCGACGCCCCCGAGAGACAGCCCCGTGACGCCGGCAATCTGCCGATAACGAAATCCCTCGGCCCGGAGCAGGATGCACCGCCGGTCGCTTTCCGGGAGGCGTTCGAGCGCATAACGAAGCTTGCTCTGGTGCTCGCGCGCATGAAATTCGTCCTCGGGCGTCCTCGTCTCCACGCGCTCGGTCGGGCCGGGGATGGAAATCTGCCGCCCGTTCCTTTCCCGTCGCCGTAGGCCCTGGTTGTGTGCGACGCGGTACAACCAGCCCGGCAGGTTGTACCGTGGGCGCCCGCGCACCAGATGATCGAATAGCGCGAGGAAAGCCTCCTGGACGACTTCCTCCGCATCGGCCATCGGCAATCCCATCGAGGACAGGTATCGCAGCAGTCCCGGGCGGTGATCGTCGAAGAGGCCGGCGACGGTTTCCTCGATCTCGGTCCGCGGTTCCTCGCGACGTGTGCCCGCTTGACCGATGATGTATCCGTCGACGCGTGGTTCGGCTGTTCTCATCGAATTTGTCTGCGATTGGCCATCACTATTTGGTCTATTCCGGAAGAACGCTGCTTGTTCACGGGTGCGAAGAATATTTTTCGTCGGGCGCACGTTTTATCGAGTCTGACGAATAATTCAGAATCGGGGGAAAGCAAAGCGGGACATTCTCCCATAAAATCACACGTCATGTTCGAGCATACCGCGCGTGCAATCCATCCAAGACCAAGGAGCGCCAGAATGTTGTGTCCAACCGAAATCCGCCCGTCGCGCCCGCTTGCCGGGCGGATCGCTGCCGCGTTGCTTGCCGCGATCCTCCTGTCGGCGTGCGCCGCCGAAGCGCCGTCCGAGAGCGAGGAAACGGTGGAAACCTACATGGTGGGGGATATCGAAGTGCGTACCGACGGAATATCCTCGCGCGACGCCGCTTACAGGACGGACGAGATCACCTTCGAACTCGCTGCCGGCGAGGGTATCGAGTACAAATACCGGATCGAGGAAGGCGAGACCATGCTCTACTCATGGTCGAGTTCCGGCCCGGTTCGAATCGAGATGCATGCCGAGGCCGACGGCCAAGCCGAAGGAACGGCCGAGTTTTTCGAGGTCGTCGAATCCGGCCAGACGGGACACGGATCGTATACGGCCCCGTTTCCCGGAATCCACGGATGGTGGTGGCTGAACCTGAGCGAGGACGATGCCGTTACGGTCACGCTCCACAGCTCCGGTTTCTACGGCAACGCGACGGAGTTCCGCGAGGGCAACCGCCGGATGTATCAACCCGGCGCCGTGGGAGACACCGAATAGCTATTCCTCTTCTTCCTCCCAGAGGCCCTGTTCCTTCAACGCGGCCGTGATGACGGCCTCGACCTCCGGATAGACCTTTTCGGCATTGGCGAGGAAGAAGCCGCGCGAGAGCATGAGGGGCGTCCAGCCGGAATCGTTGACCGCGTCGATGGAGGCCCCCTGGTCGATCAGGTACTGGACGATTGACGGCTGGCCGGAGACGACGGCCCCGTGCAGGGCCGTGCTGCCGTCCCAACGGGGATCGCCGACGCCGAGCTGGGCCAGCTCGTCGATGTTGGTCGGGTAGTAGATCAGTGTGTATTCGGGATCGCCCAGGATCGGCGTGCTGCCGAAGTCGGCGCGGGCGTGGATGTCGTTGCCCGATTCGAGCGCGAGCTTCACGGCCTCGAGCCGCTCCGCCTCCGGAGTGCCCGTGAACGGGCCCGGCGTTTCGCCCTCGTAGTAGTTCAACCCCGCCGCGACCATCAATGGCGTGACCCCGAACCGGTTCGGGATCACGGGGTCGGCTCCCCCTGCGAGCAGGATGCGCATCAAGCGCACGTCGCCGTTGTTGGCCGCCAGCCAATAGGGCGTCGCCCCGTTGTAGGTCAGGATGTGGCGTCCGAGCTGGATGTCGGGGGGATTGGTGACCGCGGCCCCCAGCTTGTCGAACGGGCGTTCCCGCCAGTCGACGCGTATGTTCGGATCGGCGCCGTGTTCGAGCAGCTTCCCGGCGAGTTCGAGGCCCGTCGTCACGCTCTCCGGGATTGGAGGGCCGGTCAGATCGTTTCCGACGGCGGCGCTCCCCGTGGCGCCGGGTTTGCGGAGCCAGGCGACCGAGTGCAGGGCCGAACCGCGCGGGTCCGGCGCGTTGGGATTCGCGCCGTAATCGAGCAGCATCGACGCCATGTCATAGTACGTGTTGACCGCCGCCATGTTCAGAGCCGTGGTGCCGTCGGGAGCGGCGTCGTCGACGTGGGCGCCCCGGTCGAGCAACATCCGCGCCGTGCCGATCCGATCGTAGAGTACGGCGAACAACAAGGGCGTGAAGCCGCCTTCGGATTGCGCCTGGACATCGGCGCCACTCGCGAGCAGCAGCGAAGCCGCTTCCGTGTTCCCTTTTCCCGCCGCCCACATCAGCGCCGTCTGCCCCTGAACCGGTTCGCGCGCATCGACAGCGGCGCCCGCGGCGATCAGCGTTCGAAGAGCTTCAGGCTTCCCGTTGAGGGCTGCCGTCATCAGCGCCGTCTGGCCGGTCAATGAGACTTCGTTGGGATCAGCCCCGGCATCGAGAAGGATCCGGACGATTTCCGCATTGCCGGTCTGCGCGGCCAGGGCGAGGGGGGTGACGTTATACCGTGTCGGTGTCGAAACGCGTACGCCCGCGTCGACGAGGATTTTAACGACTGCCAGGTCATCCGCGTGAATGGCGCGATGAAGGGCCGTTGAACTGTCGGCCGCGGTTTGGTTGACGTCTGCGCCGTCGGCGACCAGTTGCCGGACCGCCGCAACATCCCCGCG
>CAZTTI010000458.1:0-5089 GCA_964615925.1 uncultured Solibacteraceae bacterium | reverse complement strand
GAGATCCCAGAGGTGTTCCCCGGTGTCGGCGTTGAACGCGTGCAGTGTCGATCCGGAATCGATCTGGTAAAGCCGGTCGCCATCGAGGACCGGAGAGGAGTATCCGAACTCATACCCCTGGTGGTCCCAGATCGTCTCGCTGAACTCCCCCGTGCCCGTGCCCGCGATTGCGGCGATCAGGCCGAGTCGATTCCCCGACAGGTTCTCGTCGCCGTGGGACATGAACACCATGTCGTCCTTGACCACGACTCCCGTGTTGATCGCCCGTTGCGCGGCTGGAAAGCTCCAGACCACTTCACCCGTCTGGGGCTTGATGGCGTGCACACCCCCATTGCCCAAACCCTGAATGAGCAGCCGCTGCCCGTTCATCGTCGCGATCGTCGGCGGGGCGTAGGCCGTGTCGAACGGCCGTCCGCCCGGAGCGCTCACATACATGACGTCGCCCGTCCGCTTGTCGAGCGCGACGAAACGGTGGGCCCGGTTCCAGTTGTCTCCCCAACTGGAAATCGCCGCCGAAACGATCACCAGGTCGCCGTCGATCAACGGTGACGCCGTCCGGCCGCCGTGGGTCGTGAAGGCCGCCCATTCCTCCCCGAGCGATCGCGTCCAGAGCTCACGCCCCTCGGGATCGAGGGCGATGACCATGGCCCCCCCGCTCAACGCATAAACGTTGCCGGTTTCGGGATCGGCCGCGGGCGATGCCCAGCCCACGCGGTGGGGCGGCACGTCGCTCTGGAAGATGTTCGTCCGGTACTCCCAGACCACCTCGCCCGAGTTGGCGTCGAGCGCCATGACGCGCTCCTGGAGTTCGGTTCCGCGCCCCGCAGGATTCTGGATATACACACGATCACCCATAACGACGGGAGCCGACCGGCCGCCGAACGGGGCGCGCCAGAGAAGGTTCTCGCCGTCGATCTCCCAGCTATCGGGAAGGCCGGTTTCCGGAGAGGTTCCGTCGCGATGCGGCCCGCGGATCTCGGGCCAGTCGCCCATGGCCACCTGACGTCCCTCGGCGCCACCGAGTCCGGGCAGAAGCAAGAGGAGGGCGAGGACTATGGAGGTTCGTTCGAGCATCGGGTCTCCAGTCGATCGGATTCTTTGAAAAGACGCTGCATCAGGCACAAAATGCGCAATAGATGAATAACTTAGGACTATATCGACGGCGTTCGCCGGGTGTCAACGATTCCGGACGAAAGCGGTTCCTCTCCGAACGCGGATCGCAAAATCCCGGCCTCCAGATCCGGGATTCTTCCTGTACGCTTATGGACTTACTCATTTGCCAAACCGGACGCGAACCATGAGAGCCACCGTAAGGAGACCGAGCATGAACGTCGGGCGCACTCGAGCCCTCTTGCAATCATTTGGACGGATCGCGGCCGGAACCGTGATCGCCGTCGTCGTCATTGCCCTTCCAGCGGCGGGTCAAACCGATCGCGGTTCGTTCCGCGGAATCGTCGAAGATCCCGACGGTGCCCCTGTTCCGAACGCGTTGGTCACGTTGACGCATCCGGCGACGGGTGGGGCCCGGACCGTCGAAACGTCTTCGACCGGGGAGTTCACGTTCGCCGCCCTGCGCCCGGGAACCTACCGGCTCGAAGCCGGGCAGACCGGATTTCGCACGTTCGTCACCGAGCGCGAGTTGCGCGTGAACCAGGCGCAACGCGTCGATATCCGATTCGAACTCGGAAGCATCACCGAAGAGGTCACGGTCAACGCACCCACCGTCCCGATCGACCGCGATTCCCCTGCGATCGGGACCGTCATCGACAGCCGTCAGATCGATGGACTCCCCCTCGACGGCCGGAACTTCCTCGAGCTCTCGCTGCTGGTTCCGGGAACCGCGTCGGCCCCGGAGGGTTCGGCGTCGTCGCTGCGCGGAGACTTTGCGTTTTCGGTCAACGGCGGGCGCGAAGACGCCCAGAACTTCCTCCTGGACGGCGTGTCGAACGTGGATCCAAAGCTCAACACGCCCGGAGTCCGGCCTCCGGTCGATGCGATCCGGGAGTTCGAGGTCGTGACGGGAAACTACGACGCATCGTTTGGCCGCAACTCGGCGGGACAGGTCAACGTCGTCACCCAGTCGGGAAGCAACGCGTTCAATGGTTCGGCGTGGGGCTTCTTCCGGACCGAGGCCCTCGACGCCCGCAACTACTTCGCTCCGCCGGGCGAGGACGTGCCGGACTTCAGCCGCGGACAATACGGGATCGCCCTCGGCGGCCCCGTGTCTTCCGACGAACTGTTCTTTTTCGCCGACTACGAACGAACGCGGCGCTCCGAAGGCGTCACCCGGGTCACCAACGTCCCGACGTTGGCGGAGCGCAGCGGAGATTTCTCCCAGAGCCTGCTCCCGGCGCCAGTCAATCCCCTTACGGGCCAGCCGTTCGACGGAGGCACGATCCCGTCGTTTTTCATCCACCCGGCCGGCCAGGCGATCGCCAACCTCTACCCCCTCCCCAACCGTTCGGCGCCCAGCGCCAACTTCGTGTCGTCGCCGACGCTCGAGGACACCGTCGACCACTTCGACGTGCGCCTCGACCGCGTCTTCGGCGGCGGCTCCTCGTTGACGGGACGGTACAGCTTCAGCGACCAGCGGTTCTTCGAGCCGTTCGCGTCGGCCGTCAGCGTGCCGGGATACGGCACCGACGTCGACCGGCGCGGCCAGAATGCCGTTCTGGGTCTGACGCACGCATTCAGCCCGACGCTGATCAACGAAACGCGTTTCGGGTTCACGCGCGTGGCCATCGGCGTGTTTCACCAGAACCAGGGAACCAGCGTGAACGCCACGGTCGGCCTGCCCGAGCTCTCGTCCGATCCGCGGGACTTCGGTCTGTCCGAGATCTCCGTGAGCGGCTTTTCGCCGATCGGCGACGAGTTCACCTCGCCGCAGGAAAGCGGGGCGGACACCTACCAGATCCTCGAGACGTTGTCGTGGACGCGAGGGGCGCACCTGGTGGAAGCGGGTGGAGAATACCGCTACGTCCGCCAAAACGGCTACCGGGACGTCCAGTCGCGCGGCTTCCTGAACTTCACGAACTTTTACGTGACGCGGAACGCGCTGGCGGACCTCCTGATGGGCCTGCCCACGGTGACCGGAGGCGCGACGCTCGACAACCCGCAGCGGTTGCGCTCGCACTCCTGGGCCGCATTCGTCCAGGACAGCTACCGGGTTCACCCCAACCTGACGCTGACGGCGGGACTGCGTTACGAATACATCGGGCCGGCCTTCGACGCCGTGGACCGGGCCAACCTGTACGATCCCTCGACTGGAGCCCTCGTCCCGGTCGGCACCGCCGGCATGCCGCGGGGCGGTTACGAACGCGACCTCAACAACATCGCGCCGCGGCTCGGCATCGCATGGTCCCCCGACGGGGACCGGACGGTCCTGCGCGGCGGGTACGGGATCTACTACAACCAGGGAGCGCTCGCCACCGGCGAAGGCCTGTACTTCAGCGAGCCCTATTTCGACTTCAACCTTTACATCCCGGCCCCGGGGATCGACCCCGTCATGGTCCACGATCCGTTCCCATCCAACTACCCGATCGACGTGCCGAACTCCGCCACGGCGTATCAACGCGACCTGCGAACGCCCTGGGCGGAGCACTGGAGCGTGAGCCTGCAGCGCCAGTTGGGGCCAACTCGCGCGGTCGAGGCCGCGTACGTCGGGTCGCGCGGCCACGACCTCGTCGGGGGCCGGGACATCAACCAGGCCGCGCCGAGCACGGCGCCCCAGAACCTGAGGCCCAACCCGTTCTTTCAGGACATTACCTTCATCGAGTCGCGGGCGCGATCCGACTACGACGCGCTCCAGGTGAAGTTCCAGCAGCGGTTCGAGGGGAACCTCTCGATCCTGGCGTCTTATACCCTTTCGGACGCGAAGGACGACGCCTCGGGCTTGTTCGCGAGCGCCGGGGATCCGAACTTCCCGCAGGACAGCCGGAACCCCGAACTCGAATACGGCCGGTCGAGCTACGACGTGCGGCATCGGTTCGCGTCGAGCTTCGCCTGGGAGATGCCGTTCGGCTCCGGCCAGCGATGGCTCGACGCCGGCGGCATCGCCGCCGCGATCTTCGGGAACTTCCAACTCCAGGGCATCGTGACACTCGAGAGCGGAGCCCCGTTCACCGTGGCGCTCTTGCCGGAGATCGACAACTCGAACACCGGGCGTTCGACGCTCGGGTTCGGGGCCAACGACCGGCCCAACGTCAGCGGGGATCCGACGCTCGAGGACCCCACTGCGGAACGGTGGTTCGACACGGCAGCGTTTTCGATGCCGGCGTTCGGGACGTTCGGAAATACTGGACGCAACACGCTGGAAGGCCCCGGTCACGCGAACGTGAACCTCGCGCTGCTCAAGGACATCGCCCTCGGGGAATCCGCGACGCTCCAGCTCCGCGCCGAGAGCTTCAACATCCTGAACTCGACGAACTTCGATCTACCGGACGGATTCCTCGGATCCCCGACGTTCGGCCAGGTGACCTCGGCCGGCGATCCGCGGCGGTGCCAGTTCGGGATCAAGTTGATCTTCTAGAGCCTCGTTGACATCAATTCGATGGCGCTATAAATTTGATGGCATGATCAAGACGCAGATCCAGCTCCCCGACGAGCTGTATCGAGAACTGAAGCGCCTGGCGGAGGCCAAGGAATGGTCGCTCGCCGAAACGCTCCGCCGTGCTGCCGAACATTTCCTGGCGCGCCATCCGCATCCCGTGCCCCGCCGAGTGGACTGGAGTCCCCCGCGTTCCTCGGAGGTCGGATGGCGCGAGCTGGACCATAAACAGATCCGGAACGCGGTGTTCGAGGACATGGAGCCACGGATCGAGAGTGATCATCCCTCCCATCGATGACATCAATCGATTCCAACCTGCTGCTCTACGCCTATAGCGATGCCAGCCCCTACCACGGTGCCGCCAGACGTTTCCTGATCGAATCGACGCCCAACCGGGACATTGCCATTTCCGAATTCGTGCTGGTCGAGTTCTATACGCTGCTCCGGAACCCCGTCGTCCTGGACCGACCACTCGAACCGCCCGCTGCCGTCGAGGTGGTCAATGCCTACAGGCACCACCCGAACTGGATGCTGCTCGGGTTC
>CAZTTI010000457.1:0-2918 GCA_964615925.1 uncultured Solibacteraceae bacterium | reverse complement strand
CACCACGACGAAGTGAATCGCGGCACCGGCGTTTCCGCGTTGATCGGCCTGGCCGTCCATACGTTCTTCGACGGGGTCGCCATCGGAGCGGGATTTCTGGTTTCCACGGCGACGGGCATGCTGATTTTCATCGCCGTCCTGCTTCACAAGATCGTCGATGGCTTTACCGTCGCGTCGATCGCACTCACTTCGGGGTTCTCGCAACGATTTGCCTTCGGCTCGACGATCATTCTCGGGCTCGCCACGGTCCTGGGCGTGCTCACCGTGGGAATCGCGGGCGCCCTGGCCCCTTATGCGCTTCCGATCTCCGCGGGAACCATGCTCTATGTCGCCGCCTCCGACCTCATCCCGGAGGTCAACCATGCCCCGGGCGTGAAGCTGGCGGTCGTCGTTTTTCTGGGGGTGGCGTTTTTTCTGCTGCTGACGAGTCTGGAGGGAATGGTGGGGTAGGCAACGGGGGCGTACGCCCCCGTTGCCCGCGATCCGGGCCCGTCGTCGCTAGTCGTCGCTAGTCTTCGTCGGTAGCGGCAGTTTGCCGCGTCACGCCCGCCATCGACTCCGAAGCGCGCTCGCGCTCGGCCTCTTCCTGGCACCCGATGCAGAGTGTCGCCCACGGCACGGCGATCAGGCGCTTTTCATTGATGTCGTCGCCGCAACTGGCGCATTCGCCGTACTCTTCCCGGTCCATGCGCCGAATGGCATCCTCGATCGCCTTCAGGCGGCGAAAGTCGGTCTCCGCGAGGTTGTACAGGAGTTCCTTGTTATGGCTGATCAGGGCCAGGTCTCCCTCGTCCTCGGTCTTTTCGAGGAGGATCTCCTCCTCCGCTTCACGGCTGCGATTCAGTGAGCGGACGAGGTTCTCGTATTCCTCGGTCAGGGCCTTTCTGAGGCGTGTAATCTTCCGCTTGTCCATCGAGCACCTCCTTGCGAATACCCTCTCGGCGATCCCCTCTCGGCAGCGCGGTCGCTTCAATTAGGACATAGACGACCCAAGTGGCGTTTTCGTTACCGTCGCGTGAAACGAAAGCGCGGGATTATAACACTCCCTGATCCAGGCACGAGAATGAATTATGGTAGAGTGACAGCCGAATCACCAGCGCGCATCGTGTGCGCGGCCCGGGAACAAAATGCGCGAATCCGGCCGGATCGAGGCCGATTGCGCTTCAAAGGGGTGTCGCAATGGCGGACAAGACCGAGATTACGGTATTCGACAACGGCCCGCTCAAGGTCAGCGGCCCGTTCACGCTGAAGGACGGCCAGGGCCGGCCTTTCGACCTCGCGGGCCGGGAATCGGTCGCCCTTTGCCGCTGCGGAAGGTCCCAGAACAAGCCGTTCTGCGACGGATCGCACAAAGGGGAGTTCCAGTCGGTCGTCGAAGCCCGTTAGCCCCCGTCAAATGTCAAATATGGACCAGCGGGGAAACCAGACATCGTTTCTCGGTGACGTGGTATTCGAACTCTTCGCGAAACTTCCGGAGTAGAGCTTCCACCGGCATCGCGCAGGCATCGGAAAGGACGCAGATCGTCACGCCCTTCATGTGCCCGCACATATCCTCGATCATCCGAAGATCGGCCATGTTCCCGTGGCCGTGTTCGATCCGGTGGAGGACCTGCTCCATCCACCACGTGCCCTCGCGGCACTGGGTGCATTGACCGCAGGATTCCTCGGCGTAGAAGCGGGCCGTCCTCATGGCGAGGCGCACCATGCACGTGGTCTCGTCGATGACAATGACGCCGGCCGATCCCAGCATGGTGCCCTTCTCGGCGAGGGAATCGAAATCCATCCGGACGTCGATTTCCCCGGCCGTGAGGATGGGCACCGATGAACCGCCGGGGATGACGCCCTTCAACTCGTGCCCCTCCCGGATCCCCCCGCACACGTCGTATATCAGCTCCCTCAACGGGATACCCATCTCGCGCTCGACGACGGCGGGTTTCTGGACGTGTCCGCTCACGCAATAAAGCTTCGGTCCGGTGTTTTTCGGGGGCGTCCCGATTCCCTGAAACCACTCGACACCGCGCACGAAAATGTGGGGGAGGTTCGCGAGCGTCTCCACGTTGTTGACGACCGTGGGACAGCCGTAGAGGCCTTCGACCGCCGGAAACGGCGGTTTTTGGCGGGGATGACCGCGGCGTCCTTCGAGCGATTCGAGCAGCCCGGTTTCCTCGCCGCAAATATAGGCGCCGGCACCGGAATGCACGACGATTTCCAGGTCGTAGCCGGAACCGAAGATCCCGCTCCCGAGGTATCCTCGTGCCCGCGCCTCTTCGACAGCGGCTTCCAGCCTCCGGAATCCCAGGCCGAACTCTCCACGAATGTAGATGAACGCGAGGTGGCACCGGACCGCGTAGGCGGCGATCATGATGCCTTCGAGGAGTTGGTGCGGATCGTTTTCGATGATGACGCGGTCCTTGCACGTGCCCGGTTCGCTCTCGTCCGCGTTGCAGCAGAGGTACACCGGCTTCCCGGTGTTCTGAGGGACGAAGCTCCACTTCAACCCGGTCGGGAAACCCGCGCCGCCGCGCCCGCGCAACCCGGATTCTTTGGTGATTTCGATGACGTCTTCGGGCGTGTGCTCCTTGATCACACGCCGGATGCCGGCGTAACCCCCGGTTTCCTCGTAGCGTTCCAGAACGACCGGCGTCGGGCCGGAGAGTCGCTGGAAAAGGACAGGTTCGTACATCGGACCCTCATTCTACACAGCCCGCACGACGGCCGGCAACGGGGCGGATGACTCAGGAGGTGGGAGACTATCCCAGTGCAGCCGAGGAGACGCTGTCCAGGACCGCACGTACGGAGGGCAGGAACAGGGTCCTCCGTTTTTCGAGTTCCAGAATGCGTTTCTACTGCTCCGGGCGACGCGAGAGCTCGGTCTCCCGCAACGGCCGGAAGCCCGCCGTGTTTCGGGCTCGGGTCCC
>CAZTTI010000456.1:0-4631 GCA_964615925.1 uncultured Solibacteraceae bacterium | reverse complement strand
TCTCGACGATGTGGGTCTCGACCGCAGGCATCTCATCGAACCGCCACACGTCGTACTGATGGAAATTGCCTTCGACGATCTGTCCCGCCTCGACCGTCAGCCCGCCTTTCAACTGGCTCAACCCGTAGACCACGCCGCTCTGGATCTGTTGCGCGATGATGCCGGGATGGGCGATGTGGCCGCAGTCCACCGCGCATACCATGCGATGGACGCGAACGCGGCCCCCTTCGGCCGAGGCTTCGGCGACCAGAGCCGTAAAGCTGCCGATGTTGTTGACGACGGCGATTCCGCGGCCGCGGCCCGCCGGGAGCGGCGTTCCCCAGCTGGCGCGCCCGGCCGCCACGTTGAGGACGTTCAGGAGCCGGGGCGATCCGGCCAGCATGCGCCGCCGGACTTCCAGCGGATCTTTTCCGCCAAGTGCCGCGAGCTCGTCGAGGAAGCTCTCCATGAAAAACGTGTTCTGCGAATATCCGACCGAGCGCCAGTACCAGGTGGGAATCGGAAGGCCGGGAGGCGTGTAGCGGACGTCGACATGGGGGAAATCGTATTCGACGTCGGCGATGCCTTCGACCGCGGTCCGGTCGATGCCGTTGCGCAGCCCCGCGAACGATGGGCACACGATCTTGGCCGTGAGCGACACCGGCCAGCCCTCGCCGTCGACGCCGCCGTCGAACCGGACATACGAAGCGGGCCGGAACGCGTCGTGACGCGTGTCATCTTCCCGTGTCCAGGTCACCTTGACGGGGACGCCCAGCGCCCTGGACACTTCGACGGCGGAGACGACGTAGCCGTCGCGGCTCTTCCCGCCGAACCCGCCGCCCATGTATTCGCTGTGGAGGTTCACGTTTTCCGGCGCGACGCCGGCGATCCGGGCCGCGGTGTCCCGCGTCTGCGTCTGGACCTGCGTGCCGACCCAAAGCTCGACCGCGTCACTGCGGACATCGGCGACGGCGTTGTATGGTTCCATCGACGAGTGGGCGAGATACGGTACTTCGTAGACGGCTTCGACGCGCCGGCCGCCCGCCGGTTCGCCTTCGGTTCGAGCGCTGGTCCCTTCTTCGCCCGCCAGGCGTTCGAAATACTCGCGGATCGTTCGGGAAGATTCTTTCTGGAAGTCGCCGTGGTTCCACTCGACCTGGAGGGCCTTGCGCCCCTCGAACGCCGCCCAGGTATTGTCAGCGACGACGGCCACACCGCCGGTAACCTGGAGGACATCCCGGACGCCGGGGACTTCCAGCGCGCGCGCGGCATCGAACGAGACGACGGACCCGCCGAACACCGGCGGTTGTTCGACCGAGGCGTAGACCATCCCTGGAACGACGACATCGATTCCGTAACGCGCCTGTCCGGTGACCTTGGCCGGCGTATCGAGCCGGCGGGGAGACGTTCCCAGCAGGCGGAACTGGTTCGGGTCCTTCTGAGCGACGTTGGGAGGGATCGGGAGCCGGGCGGCTTCCGCAGCCAGTTCGCCGAACCGGAACATTTGGCCGGAATCCATGTTCACGATCGTGCCGCTTTCGGCGCGGACGCGAGCCTTGTCGATGTTCCACCGATTGGCGCCCGCTTCGACGAGGAGTTCGGCGGCGGTGGCTCCGGCCTCCCGCAGCCGGTTCCAACTGGTGCGGACGCTCAGGCTGCCGAAGACGCCCTGGCTCGCGCCGTAGGCCGGATCGACAGGGGCGAACTCGGTCCGGACCTTCGACCAGTCGGCTTCCATCTCCTCGGCGAGCAACATGGCGAGCGACGTCACCGTGCCCTGCCCCATCTCGGCCTTGTCGATGATCAACGTGACGATGTCGTCGGAGCCCACGTGGACGAAGGCATTAATGGCAGTGTTGCCGGCGACGTTGCCGCCCCCCGACTGGCCGAACGCGGCCCGCGGCAGTTGGAAGCCAAGCAGCAGACCGCCGGCGGCGATCGAACTCGACTTCAGGAAATTGCGGCGGGAGAGATTCCTGATCGCCGTCATGCCGCACCTCCCGGCCCGGCGCCGATTTGGGCTGCGAGATGAATCGCCTCGCGGATCTGCTGGTAGGTCCCACACCGGCAGATGTTGCCCCGCATGGCCTGATCGATGTCGGCGTCGGTCGGGGTGGGATTGGCTTCGAGCAGGGCGGAGGCCGTCATGATCTGGCCGGATTGGCAATACCCGCATTGGGGGACGTCCACTTCGATCCAGGCGCGTTGAACCGGATGTGTTCCGTCGGGAGAGAGCCCTTCGATGGTCGTGACTTCGCGCCCGGCGACGGTGGACACCGCCGTCATACACGTCCGCGTCGCCCGGCCGTCGATGTGGACGGTGCAGGCGCCGCAGAGGGCCATCCCGCACCCGAACTTCGTTCCCGTCAGCCCGAGCGTGTCCCGGAGCACCCAGAGCAGGGGCATTTCGGGAACGACGTCGACGGTCCGTGGTTCACCGTTCAAGGTGAATGTGATTTCCGCCATGGCCTCCTCCGATGTATCTCCACGAATTGTATCGTCTCTGCGCGGCGAATCTCGACTGATTGTGTATCATGCCGTCAATCATCATACCGGCTGTAGCGGAGGTCGAAGTGCAGCGTTTCCCGACAATCTGGGGATTGACGATGTTCGCGATGGTTTACGTGTCCGTGTGCGAAGCCCGCGCGCAGGTGTTCGCTCCCGAGCCACCGGAAGTCCGGCTCCCGACGCCGCGGCTCGCCGACGGGACGCCGAACCTGGGCCGCTTGCCGGGAGAGCAGGGCTATTGGGTCCTGCTCCAGCACCGCGACTATGCGGAGGTTCTCATATCCCCGGATGAAATCCCGTACCAGCCGTGGGCCCGCGCCCTCGCGATGGAGCGCCGCGCCCAGGAATCCCGCGACGACCCGCAGGGCCACTGCCTGCCGCCGTCCGGTCCGCGGCTCATGACGACGCCGTACCCCATGGAGATCATCCAGCTCCCCGAACAGGAGCGGATCCTCATGATCTACGAGGGCGGCGCCCACATCTGGCGGGAGATCTACATGGACGGGCGCGAACATCCCACCGGCGACGCTCTGAACCCGACGTGGCTCGGCTATTCGGTAGGCCGGTGGGAAGGGGATACGCTCGTCGTCGACGTCCGGGGCTTCAACGAGATGACGTGGATCGACATGGTCGGGGACCCGCACACCGGCCAACTGAGGATTGTCGAGCGTTTCTCCCGCCCCGACATGCACACGCTCCACTACGAGGCGACGATCGAGGACCCCGGCGCGTACACCGAACCGTGGACCGTGGCGTTTGATGTCCCCTGGGACCCGGAAGGAGAACTCCAGGAATACATTTGTCAAGAGAACAATTTGTGGACGGGGAGTCACTTGAACCAGTGAGGCCGGCCCGGCTCCGGAAAGGGAATGCTTGACTTGGCTTCGGAGGGCTCGAATAATCGTCTTTGGGCTCTCATATATCTAGCAGGAGGAGACTTTTGATGTCACGAAAAATCACCGGCGTGTTGGCCTTGGGGCTCGCGGTGGCGTTCACAGCCGCGCCATCGATCGCCCACCACTCTCTTTCGGCCGAGTTCGACGTGAACAAGCCGATCGAGTTCACCGGGCGCGTCGTGCAGGTCGACTGGCTGAATCCGCACATCTACACGCACGTGGAAGTGACCGAAGGTGAGTTCGCGGGCCGGACTTTCCGGATCGAGGGTGGACCGCCCAACTCGCTCTACCGTCAAGGCTGGCGCTCGGATTCCCTGAAACCGGGACAGATCGTCCAGGTCGAAGGCATCCGGGCGAAGAGCCCGACCTCGCCAAATATCGGCGACGCCCGAATCACCGACGAAGAGGGCAACCCGGTCTTTGGGCGGTTCTAGCCCGCGTCTTTATTCAGTTTGAAAAATGAAAGGCCGGCGGGGACCTCCCCGTCGGCCTTTTGCTGATTGTGGACTTGAAGTGCTTACGGCCTCGCCGTTCGGGACAGGTTCATCCGACGGACCTGTATTGTCCCCCGAGATGGTTATTGTAAAGTGCCTTCCGATTCACTTGAGGTCTCTGCCCCTTCATGAGCGAAGCAACTTCTCCGTCCACGGGTCCGAGCGCAGCGCGGGAATGGGACGTCTCAGGGCTCGGCGCATCGGGGCGGCCCCGATTCCAACCCAAACATGTTCAGTTTGAGGACTTCCTTCCAGATGAGTTGCCTGATCTGACTGACCCGCAAACAGGCATTCCCCAACTCGCAAGAGATCCGAATTCGGTCCGGCAAATCGAAGCAGTTGTGCACCGGATCCCCACGACCCACTATCTCGTCCAGGGGGATTCGCGCGACCTCTCGGCACTGGAGGACGATTCGGTCCATTTGGTCGTCACGTCGCCGCCGTATTGGACGCTCAAGAAGTATCGCGATCACGACAGCCAGTTGGGTGCTGTTCATGACTACGAAGTGTTCTTGGCGGAACTCGATAAGGTTTGGCGTCACTGCTATAGAGCCCTTGTCCCGGGTGGCCGCTTGGTCTGTGTTGTGGGCGACGTTTGCCTTTCGCGACGCAAGAATAGCGGACGGCATGTTGTCGTTCCCCTTCATGCTTCGATTCAGGAGCATTGCCGGAGCATTGGCTTCGACAATCTTGCGCCGATCATCTGGTACAAGATCGCGAATGCCGTATTCGAGGCGACCGGAACCGGCGGTGG
>CAZTTI010000455.1:0-4357 GCA_964615925.1 uncultured Solibacteraceae bacterium | reverse complement strand
GACCGTGGAGGCCCTGTGGTCGCGTGATGTGCGCGATCGTGATCGGCGATCCGTTCACCGGGAGCGTTCCAGCCGCATTGGTTACTCGAGGATCTCGAGCGTGAAGCGTTTCTTCAGCTTCATACCCGCGGCACTGAGGATTGTTCGAATCGACCTGGCCGTACGGCCTTGTTTTCCGATGACCTTCCCCAGGTCGGCCGGGGCCACCCGCAATTCCAGGACAGTTGTCTGTTCGCCTTCAACCGCACGAACCGTAACTTCTTCGGGATTGTCCACAAGCGCTTTCGCGATCTCCTCGATGAGCTCTTTCACATGCCACCTCCCGGACGTCCGTAGACACTGAAGACAGCGGCCGAGCTCCGAACCTGGATCGTCGACGCGAGCGCTAAGCGATTTCCTTCTGACGCAGCAGGTTACGCACGGTTTCCGATGGCTGTGCTCCTTTCGACAGCCAATACTTCGCCCGGTCCGCGTTGACCTCGATCATGGCCGGATCGGAGAGCGGGTTGTATTGACCTACGATCTCCAGGAAGCGGCCGTTCTGCGCCTTGCGCTTGTCGATGACAACGATTCGGTAACTGGGGCGCTTTTTCGACCCGACTCGGGTCAGACGCATCGCTACCAAAGTTATTCCTCCACGATGACGCGAACAAAAAAGGAAACACCGAAGGCGGTCCGGTAAACGGAAACGCCAGACGGATGCCACCTCACCCAATAGACATCCGGAAATTCTAGTTTTAATAGGAACTTAACGTCAACAGGGATTTCCCGGCCGGCTCCGGGATCCACCGCTATTTTACATCGGCATTCGGGGCATGCGGAACTTTCCGGGGCGGTGGCCCTTGCCCTTCTTCCCCTTCTTTCCCTTACCGGGCGTGCCCGGTCCCATTCCGGAGGCCACGCTCCGCATCATCTTCCGGGCGGAGATGTATTGCTTCAGGAGTTGATTCACCGCCTGGACCGAGGTGCCGCTCCCCCGGGCGATTCTCTTCCGGCGCGGCCCGTTGATGATCTGGTGGTTCCTGCGCTCCGCCGGCGTCATCGAGTTGATGATGGCCTCGGTCCGGGTGATCTCCTTCTCGTCGATTTGAACCTTGTTCAGGTCACGGAAGGGGCCGACCTGGGGCAACATCTTGAGCAGGCTCTCGAGCGAACCCATCTTCCGGACCTGCCGGATCTGATCGCGAAAGTCCTCGAGCGTGAACGCGTTCGTCCGGAGCTTCTTCTGAAGGGCAAGGGCTTCTTTCTGATCGACCACCTCCTCGGCTTTCTCGATGAGCGAAAGGATGTCGCCCATTCCGAGAATTCGGGAGACCAGGCGATCGGGGTGGAAGGGTTCGAGAGCATCGAACTTTTCTCCCATTCCGACGAACTTCACGCTTTTGCCCGTGACGGATTTGATGGACAGGGCCGCGCCACCGCGGGCGTCGCCGTCCATCTTGGTCAGAATGAAACCCGTGAACCCGAGCCGTTCGTGGAACTCCTGGGCGCTTCGGACCGCATCCTGGCCCAACATCGCATCGGCGACGAAGAGGATCTCGTGGGGGCCGACGCCCGATTTGATCTCATCGAGTTCCAGCATCAGCTGCTTGTCGATGTGAAGGCGGCCGGCCGTATCGATGATCAACACGTCGTGGCCGCCATTGCGTGCCTCGGTCAGCGCGTCCCGGCAGAGAGCCAGAGGACGGTCCTCGGCCCCGCCCTCCCAGATGTGGACGCCGATCTCGTTCGCGATGACCTTGAGCTGCTCGCGCGCCGCGGGACGGTAGACATCGACAGAAACCAAGAGCGGTCTTTTTCCCTGTTTTTTCAGCCAGTTGGCGAGCTTTCCCGACGAGGTTGTTTTCCCCGATCCCTGCAGTCCGACCAGCATGATGACGGTTGGCGGTTGCGAGTGGAACGAAAGCGGCACGTGCTGGCCGCCGAGCATCTCGACCAGCTCGTCACGGACAATCTTGACGACCTGCTGTCCCGGGCTCAGGCTGGTGAGCACTTCCTGGCCGAGGGCTTTCTCACGCACCTTGTCGGTGAACTCGCGGACGACCTTGAAGTGGACGTCGGCCTCGAGGAGGGCCATACGAATTTCTTTGAGCGCCTCCTCGATGTGTTCGGTGCTGAGCTTCCCCTCGCCGCGGAGATTCTTGAGGGCCCTCTGGAGTCGGTCGGAAAGGTTCTCGAACATAGAATTTAATCCTAACTGCTAGCCGTTCCGATGAACACGTTCGATCCCTCGGGCCTTGCCCGTCGTCTCGTCGATATCCACCACAGTGGCATTGAGCTCGACTTTCCCCGAGGCGGCTTCGAATCGGACGGGAACCTGCCGGTGGAAGCGTTCGAACACCGGATCCTTCTTCATCCCGATCACCGAATCGAACGGCCCCGTCATCCCCACGTCGGTCTGGTAGGCGAGCCCCCCGGGAAGGATGCGTTCGTCCGCGGTGGGAATGTGGGTGTGGGTCCCGATCACGAGGGAAACACGGCCGTCGAGGTACCAGCCCAGCGCGACCTTCTCGGCCGTGGCTTCGGCATGCACGTCGACGAGGATGACCCGGACCGAATCCGGAAGCGCTTCGAGTTCGGCGTCGACCACGCGAAACGGGTCATCGATGGGCGGCATGAACGTCCGGCCCTGGATGTTGATCACCGCCACCGGCGTACCGTTTGCGCTTTCGACCACTACCCGTCCGTGTCCGGGATTGGACGGAGGGTAGTTGGCGGGCCGCAGGATCCGCGGCTCGGAGTCCAGGTAGCCCAGGATTTCGCGCTTGTCCCAGATGTGGTTTCCGGAGGTCAGGACATCGATGCCCCACCCAAACAGCTCATCGGCGATCTTGGGCGTGATGCCGAATCCCGCCGCCGCGTTTTCGCAGTTGAGCACGGTGAGGTCGATGGCGAACTCGCCCTTGAGCGCATCCAGGTGATCCCGGACGCATTCCCGGCCGGCGCGGGCGACCGTATCGCCGATGAACAAAACCTTCATGATGGGGAGCGGGGAACCTCATGCCGCTTCGGGCGGGCACGAGGGACAATGTGGTCACGTTACGAAAAAAACCCCGCTTGGTCGTGTGGCGCGCTTATTTGGACCTGTCGAAACAGGGTGGGTGTCCTATCCGCGCTTCAGGGAACCATCAACTCCGCGGGGAGGATGACTCGCACACCGCAACGAGAGTCGGACCCCGTCAAATAAGACATAGGTCAAATAATGTTTGCGCCAACACGCACTTCGCAGGGCCGCCTCGATTGTAGGGAATGGCCGGGGGGAAATCAATCGACAGCGCTGGGCGGTGATGTCAATTCCGCACCAGAAGATCCCGCATCAGTTCCGCGAGCGGGAGCGTTTCCACCGCACCCGGCTGCGGGAATGCGCGGGCGCCCGCATAGATGACGATGCGCCGCTCGGCTTTCAAGTCGTCGCAGGCAAGGTGAAAGCCCCGGCTCGGCACGGGGCTGGATGCCGAGCGCTTGATCTCGATCGCCCACCGCTCGGTCGGCGTGAACTCGATGACCAGATCGGCCTCGGCACCGGCCGTCGTCCGGTAAAAGAACGGCTGGGCCCAATCCGGAGCCGCGGCGAGAAGGTTCTCGATCACGAAGCCCTCCCAGCTCGTGCCCGCCACCGGATGGGCCAGCACGTCTTCGAGCGTGCCGAGGGCGAGCAACGCGTGTACGATCCCGCTATCCCGCAGGTATGTCTTGGGAGACCGCACCAGTCTCTTCTGCACGTTGCCGGACCAGGGTTGAAGCCGGCGCACGAGCAGCAGGTCGACGAGCAGATCGAGATAGCGGCCAAGCGTTCGAACGTCGATCGCCAGCGCCGCGGCCAGCTTCGACGCATTCAGCAACCCGCCCTGGTTGTGGGCCAGCATCGTCCAGAAGCGCCGCAAGGTCTCCCCCGGCACGCGCGCATCGAACTGCGGGATGTCCCGCTCCAGATACGTCCGGATGAAATCGCGGCGCCACCGGATGCTGGCGCTGTCCGAACGAGCGAGGTAAGCGTTTGGAAATCCTCCCCTCGCCCACAGGACGTCCACCGCCAATGGGTCGGCGGCCTCGACTTCGAGAACGTTGAACCCGAAGAGCTCGCGATACGCGACCCGGCCCGCCAACGACTCGGAGGTCTGACGCAGGAGGTCGACCGACGCCGAGCCGAGAACAAGAAACCGTCCGACGCCCCGGTCCTCGCGGCGATAGCGGTCGATGAGCACGCGGAGCGGACCGAACAGGCCGGGCCACCGTTGCACTTCGTCGAGAATCACGAGCCGATCGCCATACCGTGGCAACACGGACAACGGCTCGCTGAGAACCGCGAGGTCTTCCGGACTCTCCAGATCGAAGTAGGCGGATGGCCGCCCGGCTG
>CAZTTI010000454.1:0-2624 GCA_964615925.1 uncultured Solibacteraceae bacterium | reverse complement strand
ATGGGTCGCGCGCGGATCTTCGGTCCGGTAAACGCGATGACCAAACCCCGGCACCTTCTTCTTTTCGGCCAACATGCCCAGAATGATCTCGTCGACGTGGGATTCGTCGCCGATGTCGAGGAGCATGCGCATGACGTTGGCGTTCGCGCCACCGTGAAGCGGCCCCTTGAGGGCGCCGATCGCCGATGTCGCGGCCGAATACATGTCCGACAGGGTCGCCGCGGTCACCCGTGCCGCGAACGTCGAGGCGTTGAACTCGTGGTCGGCGTGGAGAATCAGCGCGATGTCGAGCGCTCGCTCCACCGTGGAATTCGGGGCTTCCCCCGTCAACATGTAATAGAAGTTTCCTGCATGGCTCAGATCCGTGCGCGGTTCGACGGGATCTTTTCCTTCCCGTAAGCGCGCGGCTGCGGTGACAACGGTCGCGGTCTGGGCCGTCAAACGGATCGCCTTCCGAACATTGGCTTCCGGCGAGCGCTCGTCAGCCTCCGGGTCGAACATGGAAAGCGCGGACACTCCGGTCCGCAGGGCCGCCATGGGATCTGCCGAACGCGGAAGCACGCGAAGCAGCGCCGTCACTTCCCGGGGAATCGCGCGTGCCGACGCCAGCCTGGAGGTCGTGTCCTCGAGCGCCGATGCGTCGGGAAGCGTTCCGAACCAGAGGAGGTGTGCCGTCTCCTCGAAGGTCGAATTCGGGGCAAGCTCGTGGACACTGTAACCTCGATAGGAAAGCAATCCCTGCTCCCCGTCGATGAAACAGATCCCGGATCGACCCGCGATGACGTCCTGAAGTCCCGACGGCATTAAACAATCCTCCTTGTCCTTGTCCCTGGTTCGAGGTTCCTTAAGTTGGAAGCTTATTCGCGTCGCTCCCGGACGCCATTGAGTGCTCGTGGAAGACGTTCCATTCTATGGCCTTATCAAACGAGTTTCTACTCGAAATCCGGACCCGGCGGCCACCAACCCGGCGACACGCGCGTGCTAAGATTGAAGCTTCCCCGGGAGTGGGCTGGAAGATCAAAAATGCACGTCTACCTGGACAACAACGCGACCACCTCAGTGCGGCCCGAAGTGCTGGAGGCCATGACGCCTTTTTTTGGCGAGCACTACGGCAACCCGTCCTCGATCCACTGGTACGGACAACATGCCAAGGCGGCCCTCGACCAGGCCCGCGGAGAGGTCGCCGACCTCATCGGGGCCCAGCCCGGCGAAATCGTTTTCACCAGCGGAGGAACCGAATCCGACAATCTGGCGATCCGGGGAGTCGCGGCACTCGGGCGCGGCCACATCATCACTTCGAGCGTCGAGCACCACGCCGTCCTGAACACGTGCCGCGACCTCGCGAAGGACGGATTCGAAGTCACCGAGATCGGCGTCGACGCGAACGGCCTGGTGGACGTGGACGCCATCCGAAGGTCCATCCGGCCCGACACGATTCTGATCTCGGTGATGCACGCCAACAACGAGATCGGAACCATCCAGCCGATCGAGCAGATCGGACAGTTGGCCGAAGAGGCCGGCGTCCGGTTCCACTCCGACGGCGTCCAGGCGGCAGGAAAGATCCCCGTGGACGTCGGCCGGTTGAAGGCGCACTTCTACTCGCTGTCCTCCCACAAGATCCACGGCCCGAAAGGGGTGGGCGCGCTGTTCGTCCGGAAGGGCACCTCTCTCAGGCCCATGGCGACCGGCGGGGGCCACGAGCGGAACCGGCGCGCCGGAACCGAAAACGTCCCGGGGATCGCCGGGTTCGGACGGGCGGCACGGCTGGCCCGCGAGAACCTGGCTGTCGAGATGGTGCGGCTCGGTGAGCTGCGGGACTCCATGGAAGCCCGGTTGAAGGCCGCCATCGGCGACATCCACGTCAACGCCGAGAGCGCACCGCGCCTGCCGAACACGTCGAACATCATGGTGGACTACGCCGAAGGTGAAGGTCTGGTAATTGCGCTCGACCTGAAGGGCATCGCCGCATCCACCGGATCGGCGTGCTCGTCGGGGTCCATGGAGCCGTCTCACGTCCTGACGGCCATCGGGAAGACACCGGACGAAGGCTTCGGCAGCCTGCGAATCAGTCTGGGCGCGCTGACCTCGGCCGGGGACGTCGATCGCCTTGTCGAGACGCTTCCCGGCATCGTGGCCCGGCTCCGCCAGTTGTCCCCTCATTACAACAAGAGGTAGCCCCGGACGGGATCGCCATGGCCTATTCGGAAAAGTTACTCGATTACTTCGACAACCCCCGGTGCGTCGGCGAAATCGAGGATGCCGACGGCATTGCCGAAGTGAGCAATCCCGTGTGCGGAGATTCCCTGAAGTTGTCGCTCCGCATCGTGGACGATCGCATCGTCGACGCCCGGTTCCGGGCGCAGGGGTGCCCGGCCGCGATCGCCACGAGTTCGTTTGCCACCGAGATGGTGATCGGCATGGACCTGGAATCCGCCCGCGCAGTCACGAGGGAACAGATCGCCGACGCGTTGGGCGGGCTGCCCGCGTCGAAGATCCATTGCAGCGTTCTCGCCGCCGACGCCATCCGGTCCGCCATCAACGCTTCGAGGAACACGCCGTGATCGCCGTCGCCATGAGCGGCGGCGTCGATTCGTCGGCCGCCGCCGTTGTCCTCCAGAACCAGG
>CAZTTI010000453.1:0-9175 GCA_964615925.1 uncultured Solibacteraceae bacterium | reverse complement strand
CCACGACAGACGCCGCCGGCGATTCGGAGAAGGAGCGCCTCTACCACGTCATTCTCCTCAACGACGAAGATCATACCTACGACTACGTGATCGAGATGCTCATGAAGCTGTTCGCGTTCACCGAAACGAAGGCGTATTCCCACACCGTCGAGGTCGACACGCGGGGGACGACGATCCTGATCACGTGCAAGCTGGAGAAGGCCGAACTGAAGCGGGACCAGATCCATGCGTACGGTCCCGACCCGCGGCTGATCCGGTCGCTCGGCTCGATGGCGGCCATCGTTGAACCGGCCGCGGGTTAAGTCAGATCAAATCGGGGACAGTGAGCAATTTCCAACGTGCTGAATCAAGAAACGTAAGCATGTTGAATTTGCTCACTGTCCCCGAATTAAATCGCGAGCCCGCCGTCGACCTGGATCACCTGGCCGGTGATGTAGGACGCTTCCTTCGAGACCAGGAACTTCGCGACGCCGGCGATCTCCTCGGCGGTTCCGTAACGTCCGAGCGGGATCTGTTCGAGCGCTTTCTCGCGATACTCGTCGGCCAGCACCTGCGTCATGTCGGTATCGATGAACCCGAGCGCCAGCGCGTTCACCGTGATCCCGGCCTTCGCAATTTCTTTCGCCAGGGCTTTGGTAAACCCGACCATTCCGGCTTTTGACGCGGAGTAGTTCGTCTGTCCGGCCATCCCGGTGAGGCCGCTGATCGAGGAGACGTTCAATATCGTCCCCGACCGCTGTTTCAGCATCGCCGTGACGGCGGGTTTGGAGTAGTTGAAAGCGCTCTTCAGGTTGGCGTCGAGGACATCGTCCCAGTCCTTCTCGGACATGCGCACGAGGAGCTTGTCCCGCGTGATCCCGGCATTGTTGACCAGGATGTCCACACGTCCGAACGCGCCACGCACTTCCTTGACGATGGCCGCCGCGCGTTCGGCGTCGGCCGCGTCGCCCTGGAACGCGGCGACGTGGCCTGGGGGCGTTCCACCGGCCTCGATCTCCGCGATCAGCTCGTTGGCGGCGTTTTCGCTCGATGCGAAGGTGAACGCCACGCGGGCGCCCGAACGCGCGAGCGCGACGACGATGGCGCGTCCGATCCCGCGGCTTCCGCCGGTGACGATGGCAACCTGACCTTCGAAAGACACTGGATCTCCTTCCGTCTGGGCTGGAAGCGGTTCAGGTGAGGACCGACGAGAGGTCGAGCAGCTCCAGGTCCAGATCCTTCGTTTTTCCGGCAATCTCGGCCAGGGGAGTGGCCCCGACGCTGGATCCGTGCAGCCCGACCAGGACGCCGGACTCGCCGTCGTCCATGAGGCGGACGGCCCGCGCACCGAGGCGGGTTCCGAGCAGCCGGTCGAAGGCCGTCGGCTTGCCCCCGCGCTGGACGTGGCCGAGGATCGTCGCCCGGATCTCGAACTCGACCGAAGATTGATCGAAATACGCGATCAGGGCCTGTGCGTTCCATTTGGCCCCCTCGGCCACGACGACCAGCGCGTGTTGCTTACCGCGGCGATAAGCGTCGTGCAGCGCCTGCGCGATGGCTTCGGCGGTCGTTTCGCGTTCGGGAATCACGACGGCCTCGGCGCCGCCGGTCACTCCCGCCATGAGCGCGAGGTAGCCGCAATCGCGGCCCATGACCTCGACGACGAGGCCACGTTGGTGCGAGGATGCGGTCACCTTGAGCCGGTCGATCGCTTCGAGGGCGATGTTGAGGGCCGTATCGACTCCGATCGTGATATCCGACCCGCAGAGGTCGTTGTCGATCGTCGAAGCGACTCCCACGACGGGGAAGCCCAGTTGCGAGAGCGCATATGCGCCCTGCTGTGACCCGTTTCCGCCGATGACCACGAGGCCTTCGATGCCGTGGCTGCCCAACTGCCGCAGGGCTTCGGTCCGGCCGGCGTCGGTCTTGAACTCCAGAGAGCGCGCCGTACCGAGGAACGTTCCCCCGAGTTGGATGACCCCGGCCACGTTCCGGCGCTCCAGCGGGACGATGTTCCCGTGGACCAATCCGTGAAAGCCGCGTTCGACGCCGTAGACCTGCATATCCCGGCTGAGGGCAGTGCGCACGACGGCCCGGATCGCGGCGTTCATTCCAGGAGCATCCCCCCCGCTGGTCAACACGGCTATACGCTTCATGAGCCGAGTGTAACCCAGCCAGGAGACCCACGGCGGCACCGAAACGCGGGCCTCGGCGGGCCTCCGCCGTTGACCTGCAGATAGGGAAGGGCCTATCCTTCTTGAAAATTGGATTTCCCGGAAGCGGAAATTCGATTTTGGGAGGAGGACGTCATGAGGGAGTTTTCACAGTTCAAGCCCATGCGGTACCCGGAGGAACTGATCGCGCCGATGCGGGAAGAGTTGTCGCAACTTGGCGTCGAGGAAACTCGTACTCCCGAGGCGGTCGATCAGGCGTTGACCTCCACGGAGGGGACGACGATGGTCATCGTGAATTCCGTATGCGGGTGCGCGGCGGGCAAGGCGCGTCCGGGAGTGGCGATGGCGCTGGGACACTCCGTGAAGCCGGACCAGGTCATTACCGTGTTTGCGGGCGCTGACGTCGAGGCGACCGAGCGGGCGAGGAGTTACTTCAAAGGCTACGCGCCTTCCTCTCCATCGATCGCCCTCATGCGGGACGGCGCAGTAATTTACATGCTGGAAAGACGCGACATCGAGGGCCGGGAGGCGCCCCAGATCGCGTCCGCCCTTATCGAGGCGTTCGATCGTCTGTGCTCCCCGGCGTAACGAGGCGGGCTCGATGCGGATCGGCCAGCGATAGGGCTAAAGGTTTCGGTCCCGGGATTGCTACCATAATCAGCCCATGAATCCGTTCGAGAAGCATCCCGACATCACGAGCGCGGCTCGCCGCTGTCCGGTCGCGAGTTGATTTGATGCCTAGCCGCCTGTTTGTCGGAAACCTGTCCTACGAGACCACCGAGGCCGAGCTGACGGCTCATTTTTCAGCCGTAGGCCCCGTTGCGCGTGTGTTCATCCCAAACGATCGTGAAACCGGCCGTCCCCGGGGATTCGCCTTTGTCGAGTTCGAAGATCCCGCACATGCCAAGAGTGCTATCGGGATGTTCGATCAGAAGCCGTTCAAGGACCGGCCCCTGGTAGTCAACGAGGCGCGGCCCAGCGAATCCCGGCCTCCGGGCCCACGGCCCGGAGGCGGCCGACCGCCAGGGCGCGGCCCCACCGGTCCGCGAAGCGGCCCCGGTCCGGGTGGCCCTCCGAGGGGTCCCGCTCCGACCTCCCGCGGTTTCGACGAAGGACCTCCCGAGGGGACGCGCGCCCGGCGCGCCACGCCGTCGAAGGGCAAGAAGAAGGGTGGAAAGCGTTCCTTCTGGGACGACGGCCCGCGCAAGAACCCGATTCCCGAAAAACGTCAGAGTCAGATCTTCGGCGGAATCGACGAGGTGCCGGAAGACGAAGACGAAGTCGCGGAAGTCGAAGGAACCGAGTTCGACGATTTCGCGACATCCTTACCCGACGACGAAGACGAAGTCGAGGAAGTTGAAGAAACCGAGTTCGACGATTTCGCGACGTCCTTTCCCGACGACGAAGACGAGGATTAGCCATCCAGCTCCATTCCAGAACGGCACGCTCGTGAGCACGACTCGATTCGTCCTCGGCGTCGATCTCGACGGCGTTTGCGCCGACTTCTATGAAGGCCTGCGGCCGATCGCCGCGGAATGGCTCGGGGTCGGCGCCGGCGACTTGCCGCCGGAGGTTTCGCACGGCCTGATGGAATGGGGAATCGACCGGGCGCCGGGAGGCTACGAGGCCCTGCACCGATTCGCCGTGACCCAGCGAAACCTGTTTGGCGTCCTCCGCCCTGTGGACCAGGCTCCGCAGACCCTGCGCATGCTCTCTGCCCGTGACGTGCGGATTCGCATCATCACCAACCGGCTCTTCATCAAGTATTTTCACCAGGAGGCGGTTCGGCAGACGATCGAATGGCTCGATTGTCACGACATCCCGTATTGGGATTTGTGCTTCATGCGCGACAAAGGGGCGGTGGGTGCCGACCTCTACCTCGAAGACGCGCCCGACAACGTCGCGAATCTGCGGCGTGGAGGCTATCCGACGATCGTGTACACGAACTCCACCAACCGGCATCTCGGCCCGCCGCGGGCGGATTCCTGGGAGCAGGCCGGCGAGATGGTGCTGGAAGCGCTCGAGCTCTGGCGCGCGACGCTTTCACGGAGGGCAACCGAATGACATGGCTCCTGGTCCTGGCTGCGCTCGTTGTCGGAATAGGCGTTCCGCTCCAGGCGGGCGTCAACGCCGAACTGCGAATCTGGCTGGGGCACCCACTTCAGGCCGCGCTGGTTTCTTTTGCCGTTGGCACGACGGTCCTGGCCGTTCTGGTCGTCACGCTGGGTTTACCCTGGTCGGGAGTTTCTTCGATGGCCCGGGCCCCCTGGTGGGTCTGGATCGGGGGGTTGCTCGGGGCGGCATTCGTGTCCGTCACCGTCGTGCTCGCGCCACGGCTCGGCGCCGCGACCATGATCGGGGCGTTCATCACCGGCCAACTCATCGGGTCGCTGCTCCTCGATCATTACGGGATCGTCGGCTATTCAGTGCGTTCGATCAGCATCGAGCGCATCCTCGGCGCGGCGCTGCTGTTTGCCGGAGTCATGCTCATCCAACGGGGGTAGCTCATGAACCAGGACCCGGTCCGCGACCACCTTGTCGCCGCGATCGAGGGCGGCCACTCGCACGATTCGTTCCAGAACGCCGTGGCCGATTGGAAACCCGAACTGCGCGGCGTTCGCCCGGAAGGCGCGAAACACTCGGCCTGGGAGATTCTCGAGCACATGAGGATCGCGCAATGGGACATCCTCGAGTTTTCCCGCAGCGCGCGGCACGTCTCGCCGGAGTGGCCTGACGGGTACTGGCCCGAGACCGCGGAGCCTCCCGATCCGGAGGACTGGGACGAAAGCATCGAGTGGTTCATCGAGGACCGGAAGCTGATGCTCGACCTGATCACGGACCCGAAAAAGGATCTCCTGAAGAGGATTCCGCATGGCACGGGCCAGACCCTCATGCGCCAAGCCCTGACGCTCGCCATGCACAACTCCTACCACATCGGACAGCTCATGATGTTGCGGCGGATGCTGGGGGCGTGAGAGCGTCGGGCTCGCCCGCGTTCAACTACATCTGCCCGAGCGCAGTGGCGCCGACCGACAACGCGACCAGAAGGAGCCACGGCACAAACACTACGGCCGTACGAAGAACCACCGACGCCGGCTTCGTTCCGAGAGCCCCGGTCCCGATCACGATCAGGACCAGGGTCCATAGCATCGTCAGGTCCAGGTTCTGCAGGAAAACGAAAAGCGGCCCCGCGACGTCGTTGGCCTCCAGCGGGTAAAACACCGAGGCGGACAGGACCCGCAGGTGATTGAAATTGAGAGCCGCCGGGTTCGTCGTGAAGATGACGGCCGCGGCGGCGGCGGCTCCCACGATTCCGGGAGTGAATGAAAACGCCACGACGGAAAAGAACCGCATGAAGCGGTCCCGGACGCCCGCGATCAGGAACACGACGAATCCCAGGATCGAGGCAATCAGGATGAAGAGCGTCGGAATTCCGGCGAGGACCAGCATCGTTCCGGTCTTGAACACGGGAGATCCGAAAAAGGCCTCCGCCTGCTGCATTTCTTCCGCACTCATCTGACCGGCCGCTCCGGAGAGGATGATCTGGCGCATCATGATGTCTCCGAGATCGGCGACGCTGAACAGCAGCCACACCAGTCCCACGGTGACCAGCGTGTTGACCAGGAGCGGAATCCACGGACCGATGCCGTCATCGACGATGGTCCGGAACGCTTCACCCGGACTCCACAGGACCTTGAACATCAATCCGATCGCGCGCACCCGGTCCCCCTTGCTCCCGATTTTCCGGGACATTGTGGCATCAAACGCAGCCAGCGATCACAAAGTTCCGCGTGAAACGACTTCGACGCCGTCGGCGACGTCATCGCTGGGGTGAACGATGACGGTTTCCCCTGCCGATATCCCGGAAAGGACTTCGGCCTCCAACCCGTTCCGGCGGCCGATCTCGACCGGGTGCAGGCTGGCGATGCCTCCCGGCACGGTAAAGACCGCCCAGCCGTCTTCCGTCCGGAACAGGCTCGAAACAGGCAGCTTCAGGACGTCATCCGACTCCCAGATGACGACACGGATTTCGACCCGGTATCCGTCGCCGAGGAATTCCGATGCCTCGATACGATCGACGAAGTCGATGACGACGTTCACCCGCTGTTCCTCGACGCCGAGCGCGGAGAGTTTCGTGAAACCGGACGGCTCGACGCGTTCGACGCGTCCCTCCAGCGTCATTCCGCCTCCCCATTGCTCGATGAGGACCCGTTGTCCGGGTCGAACCTGGACAGCGTCTTCGGAAAGCAGGTCGGAAACGATTTCGATATCGGAGAGATTGCCGAGCTCGACGAGAGGTTCCCCGGCTGGAACGACCGATTCGCTCTCCCGCATCCTCCGCAGGACCACGCCATCGATCGGAGCGCGGAGCGCGATCGGGTCGCCGGATCGGGCGCCAACCAGATCCTCGGTGACCTGGATCAGGCTGGCCTGGGCCACGTCGATCCCCCGCTGGGCGTCGCGGACCTCGGCTTCGGCCACGTTGAGGGACTCCCTAGCGTTGCGCAACTCGAAATCGGCCGTTTCGAAGCGCTCCCGAGAACCCAGCCCCTGTTCGTACAGCTCGAGGTATCGCTCCCGCTGTGCTTCGGCAAAAGCAACTTCTTCCCGGATCCGGTCGCGGTTGGCTTCGGCACGCCCGACGGAGGCTTCGGCGGCGCGCTCCCGGGCCTGGGCTTCGGCAATGGTTCGGGCGTCAAGAAAGGTGGGAGTGGACGGCAGGATCGTCGCTACGACCGTGTTCCCGGCGGACACCGGATCCCCCGGTTCCAGGTCGACCCGCAGGATCCTCCCGGCCAGAGGCGCGGACACGACGAAACGCTGGCCGAGGCGCGTCTCGCCTTCCTCGTCGATCGTCGCCATCATGGCTCCCCGCTCGACGGTGCCGAAGTCGGCCGCAACCGGGCGGGGTTGGAACGCATAGACGAGGGCAAGGACCCCGGCGCCGATCACGATCAGAAAGATGGCGGGCTTGAGAACGCGCTTCAAAAGTTTCACTTGCCCCTACTCCCGTGTCTTGAGCACGCCGACCAGATCCAGGCGGTTCAGTTTGCGCCGGACCACGAGCCCGGAAACGATCGTGGCTCCCAGGATGCTCAACGCCGCCTGGCCGTAGGTCCCGGCGCCGATGACCAATGGTATCCGGTAGAGCTCGGTACTTCCGATCGTTTCCACGGTGATCGCCGCCAGGATGTATCCGAGGCCCAGGCCCAGAGGAATCGCGGCGAGCGCCATGGCTCCGAATTCACCAAGAAGGATGTACGAAATCTCACCCCGCGTGAACCCCATGACCCGAAGGCTTGCCAGCTCCCAGCTTCGTTCCGAGAGCGAGACGCGCGCGGCATTGTAAATGACGCCGAAGGCGATTGTGCCGGAGAAGAGTTGGTTGAAGAAGATGATGACGCCGATGTTCTGCTGGACGGTGTCCTTGAAACTCTGGATCGCAGCGTCCTTGAGCGCAACGGCCGCCACGGCGGGTGTGTTCTTCAATCGATCATAGACGTCATCGATGCGCGCCGGATCGACCTTCAGATAGGCGCCGGAAACGACGCCTCCTTCGCGCATCAGATCGCGAAGCGATTCGATGTGCATATAGACCGACGCCCCGAAGTAATCGTCGATGACCGCCAGAACCGGGGCCTCGCTGACGGGACGCGCCCCCTCGAGGACGTCGACGATGAGAGTGTCCCCGGCCGAAGCCCCCAGGATTTCGGCCATTTGCCGTGAGAGCACGAGCCCGCCCTCCATCAGTTCCACGTGGTCCAGGTCGCTGTCGATGATGCGGTTGAGGTCCGGGGATCCCACGAGACCCGTGACCGCGGTCTGCCGCTCGCGGTGTCCGTGCCTGAGCCGGACCGCCACGGACCGCACCGGTTCGAGCGACATCACGCCGTCCAGGCTCTCCAGCTCGAACATGGCTCCCGAAGAGCGCGCCTCGACGAAGTTGACGGTCAGGTCCTGTCTCTGGGCCACGTTGAACTGGATGTCCATGGCCTCGACCATGGAATCCATGAAAAACGAGCCTTCCACCACCATCGCGCCGCCGAAGGCGATGCCCACGATCGCCAGGACGGTCCGGAACGGCTTGCGCGTGAGGTTGCGGAGGATCATGCGGTCGGAAGGGGAAAGCAACACCCCGGCGCCGAGCCGCTCGACGAGTGTTCGCCCGTAGGCGGCCGGGGCCTGAGGCCTCATGGCTTCGGCGGGCGGGAGCTTGACGGCTTTCTGTACGGCGCCGTGCGCGCCCACCAGGGCTGCGGCGATGCTGACCACGATGGCGGCCGCGATCACGTCGGGGCCGATCGTGAAGGCCAGCGTCGGAAAACGGAAAAAGTCGTTGTAGATACCAACCATCGCGGACGCGAGCCACCCGCCGCTCGCCATTCCGATCGCGATGCCGGCGAGGGTGATCGCGATTGCCCAGAGGTAGTAGTGGATTCCGATATCGGTGTTGCCGTATCCGAGCGCCTTGAGCGCGGCGATCTGCTCCCGCTGGACCGCGACGATGCGTCCAAGGACCACGTTCCGGAGAAACGCGGCGATCGCCAGGAACAGGATCGGGATGATGGTTCCGAAGCTCTCGAGCTGCGTGAGCTCGTTCGTGAGGAACCAGTGCGAGAGTTGAAGGTCCCTGGGAATCGCGCCGAGCCCGCCGTAACGTTCGAGAATGCGGTCCAGCCGGTCGATCACTTCCGGCGTCGAGGCGCCTGGCGTCAGCCGCACGATCGCGTCGTTGAAGCCTCCCTCCATGTCGAACGCAGCCGCCAGTTCCCGCTGGTTCATCCAGATGATGCCGTACCGGCGGTCGTCGGGCATGATGTCGCCAGGACGGATGATGTAGACGAACTCCGGGGACAGGGCGATCCCGGCGATCTGGAGGTTGCGCCGCGTCCCGTTGATGATGGCGGCAATCGAGTCCCCGGGTTCGAGGCCGTGCGCGATCGCGAACCCTTCGTTGACCAGGACTTCATCCGGCCGTGCTGGATCGATGTACCGGCCGCTGCGGATGAATACGTCGTTCA
>CAZTTI010000452.1:0-3024 GCA_964615925.1 uncultured Solibacteraceae bacterium | reverse complement strand
CCGCCCGTCGTGCGGTCGAACGCGAGAAGGGACAGCCGCCGTCCGCCGTCGTAGGCGGTCGTGAGGTAGATCCGGTCGTCCCAGACGATGGGCGAGGAGTTCCCGGATCCGGGGACGGGCGTTCGCCACACGACGTTTTCCGTGTCCGACCAGGTGTCCGGATATGGTTCACCCGAAACCAGGCCCTGTCCGGAGGGGCCACGCCACCGCGGCCAGTACGCGGCTCCTTCGCCGGTGACGGGAATCATCATGACGGATTCTTCCGTCACGCTCTGTGCCGCGATCGGTTCCGATCGCGGATACAAGGCGACGGCGGCGGCGATCAGCGTCAACAGGGCGGCGAATCGTCCGGCCAACTGTTTCTTCGTTTTCGTCGGTTGGGTCATGGTTTGTCCTTCGGTTTCGTGAGCATCACTCGGACCGCAACGCAGCGAGCATGGGCGACCCCAGAGCCGCAACGGTTGCCAACAATGAGGTTATCAAGCCCGCCGCCAACACGCCACCAAGCATGAGTAGAAGAAAACCGCTCGGCCATCGCCCGCCCTGTTCGGTCAGTGCCGGCGCGATCGCGATCCCGGCCGACACGGCTCCGGTCAGAAGGCCCGCCAGGAGCAGGGTCGCGTTCTCGGCCAGCACCATCGCGAAGAACTGGGGATTCCGGAACCCGAGAGACCGCATCAGCGCGAGTTCCTTCCGGCGCTCGAGGACGTTGCGCAGCAGCACGGCTCCCAGGCCGATGGTCCCCAGCAGCAGCCCCAGACCGCCGAGGGCCTGGAAGGTCGAGAGATACGTGTTCTCGACCTGATGGAAGGCGGCCAGGCGTTCGGCGGTCCCGATCGCTTCGGCTCCATAGTCTTCGAGCGCGAACTCGATGGCCATCTCCATGGCGTCCACGGTGGCCGGGGTCTCTTCCTCCGACGACACCAGCAGATAGGAATAGCCCTCCCGCGTTGGGAACGCGTCACGGAAGTGGGTTTCCGACATGATCAACTCCCCCTGGAAGATGCTGTCGGCGAGCGACGCGACCACCCGGAGCCGGATATCGCGGTTCCCTTCGGTGATCACGATGTCTTCGCCCAAGCCCTTGTGGAGAACGTAGGTCAGGGAGTTGGCGTCCCCAATCACGGGGATCGCCCCGTCCGGCTCGGTCCGCGCGAGCAGGGTCCAGGGGTTGGCCTCCTCCTCGGGCGTCGTTGCCATCGAGTCGGCAAACGCGAACCGTCCCTGGGCGATGAAGCCGTCGGTGGGGGCGATGATGCGGGGGTTTTCGGGAGTGTACAGGTTGAGGCAACTGGCGTCGTCGCCGGGGCGCAGCCGGAACGGCGCGATGTCGACGCCGGAAAAATCGGCCAGGCCGATGAAGTCCACCCCTGCCGCCGCGTCGAAATCCGCCACGAGGGGGAGCAGCGACTCGACGACGACCGAATAGTCCCCGGTTCCCGAGTCCGGGCCCGGATCGGCGGGACCGTCTTTCCGGAACGCATCCACCGAGATCAGGATGAAGGTGGCCGCGGCGATCATTCCGATCGACAGGGCGCTTCGGGCCGGGCGATAACGCACATAGCGCGTGCCCATGCGTTCAATGGCCCACGACCGGGTGTTCGTGATCGTCGTCCCTCGTTTCTGGCCGAACCACCAGGTGTAGAAACACAGGGCTCCGGAGAGGAACAGGGCTCCGGCCCCGAAAAATCCTCCGGCCCGGGGCACGATGTCCAGGGCCGAGAACAGGATCATCGCGGCGCCCCCGCCGACGAGGAGTAGCGCAGCGCCCAACAGCTTGCGCCGGGGTTTCGATGCCCAGGCGTCCGATGGGATCTGGCCGGCAAGGAGCTGCCGCTCCGGGATCCGGGACAATCCGCGAAGCGTGAACGCGATGCACCCAATGGCGGCGAGGATGCCGCCCGCCGCGCCAATCACGATGGACGTCGCGTTCATGTGCAGTTCCAGGTCTTCGGTCCCCACGGCGCCGACCCACCACGTGCCCAGCGCGATCACGATTCCTCCGGCGTACGCAATCCCGCCGGCCATGCCGATTGCGGTTCCGGCCATCGCCAACACGATGCCCTCGCGAAGAAACAGACCCGCAATCTCCCGGGGACGGAAGCCCACCGCGGCGAGGAGCCCGAGTTCGCGGACCCGCTGTTCCACACTCAACTTGAAGAACAGAACGGTCAACATGAGGGCGGCGACCACGATGAAGAAGCTGAAGTAGACGAAGTACTCTCCGAAATCGATCGCGCCCGTCGAGGACCGCAGGCCCGAGGCCCGGACGTCCACCAGCGTCATCCCCGCGCCGAGCGGATCGAGGTTGTCCATCAGTACCGAAACGATCCGGTCGCGTGCTTCAGAAGGGGTGAGGTTCGACGCCGGAGCGAACCGGATCGACGTGATCGACCCGTAGCGCGATCCCCAGAGCGACTGCGCCGTGGCAAGAGGGATGAAGGCCTTCGGCGTCGTTCGATATGCGTCCCAGTACTCTTCGTCCTGGGGCCGAATACGATCGAGGTCGATGGGGAACGGGGGATCCCAGTCGGCAAGTGACAGCGATTCGCTGATCCCCGGATATTCGGGAGCCAGGTCCGGGTCGGCACCCTCCAGGGGAAAAGTGCCGGCGAGCTGGAAGTCTGTCAATTCGGTCCGCAACCGGCCCGGTTCCTCCCAGACGTAATACTCGAGCGTGACCTGGTCGCCGATCGCGGCTCCGAGGTCTTCCGCGGCCCATTCGTTGAGGAGAATCGGCGGCGGGGATTCCTGTTCGAGGTTGGAGAGGCCGATCTGGAAAAAGTCGACGCCGGTGACGAGCGAATACGGAATCGACGCTCCACCGATGCGGATGCCGTTGGCCAGGTACGTGAAGTAACGGAATCCGGCCGCGTCGGTACTGGGGATCGCGCGGGCGGCTTCGGCGACACCGTCGTCGATGAGGCCGTCGCCCGCCTCGAGCGCGACGAGGCCCAGATCTTCGAGCAGCCGGACCCGCAGTCCGATGTCGTCGAGCGTGGCCGCTTCGCGAACGATGTCCTC
>CAZTTI010000451.1:0-2945 GCA_964615925.1 uncultured Solibacteraceae bacterium | reverse complement strand
GTGCGCGCCGTGGGAGATCCATCCCTGGATGTTCGATGTCCAGGTGACGAGCGCTTCACCGTCCCAGAATCCGATCGTGTCTCCGAACCATTGAGGGACATCGGGGCCGAGCCGTGGAACCACACCGTCCTCATCGAACTCGCGTCCGATATGGATCTGGGTGATCAGGGTCTTGGCCGCGATCCGCATGTCGAGGATCAGGTCCGGCGTCATGACGAAGTTCACCCGCGCACCGCCGTATTGGGCGAGACGCCGCATGAACCCCTCGGGCCAGCAATACGAACCGGGCCACTGCGGCGCGCTGCTCCCCGAGTAGTGGTACATCTGCTGGACGAAGCGCCGTTGGTATTCCGGCGTCAGCAGCGACAGGTAGGTCGGAATCTGCAGGACGGCCCCGTGGAACCAGGAATCGACTTTCTCTCGGTCCCTCAGGTACCGGCCGCTCCAATCCGGCAGGGTCGCCTGCGTATAGATCGTCGGGCCGCCGCGCGCCCGGGCTTCCTCCAGCAAAGCGCCGTAATGCGCCTTGGCCGTCTCGAACGCGTACGGGCTCACGATCTCCTCGCGGGGATAGTCCCGGTCGCAATACCCCCAGGCCGCCGATTCCGGCGGATCGTCGCCGATCAACGGCACCTCGTACGCGCCCCAGATCTGCTCGAGCCCGACCGGTGAGTTGCAGCGGTAGTACCGGGGGTCGGACCAGAGCGCCTCGTCCTGATAAAAATCCGTCGTCGTAAAGATATCGACCGGCAGCGGGTCGACTCCGGGAGGGATGTCCCCGTCGCGCGCGGCGTACACGGGCATGTTGTCTTCCGGAATGCCGGCGTTGGGCCAATAGCCCTTGCCTTCGGAACCGACGATGACGTCCACCTTCAGTGGATCGGGAGCGCCCCGCCCGGTGCTCTGAAGGTCCCTCACTTCGGAACGACAGCCCGTGACGAGGACCATTCCGACCAGGACGAATCCCCAGTGCCAACGACCGATGAATTGAGCTACTGTCGGACGAGGGTTCACACGCTCAGTCGATGGCGAAGCAATAGAACAACCCTGCGCCTCCCGTGCTCACCAGGTTCGCCGGCGTGCAGCCGGGTGTTCCGTGGGACGCGTTCCACGGAGATCCGGGGATCTCGAACGAATAGCGGTCGGCGTGCCCCACCCAGGCGCTGCCTTCGCTGTTCGACGTCCAGTTGTTGCAGGTCCGGTCTTCGCCCGCCGGGAATGCCGTGCCGTCGATCTGGGTTCCGGTCAGGACGTCATGTTCGGTGAAATCGGGGTCGCCGTCGATGCGCGAGGCGAACTGATTGCCGTTTTCGTCCAGCGAGTGTGTCCAGTTGAAGTTCGAATTGTCGTAGTGCAGGTTTTCGACGTTGGTGGCCATGATCAGGCCTTCGGCGTTGGCCCAGGGCCCCGACCCGATGCGGTCCCGGGCATTGACGGCTCCCGGACCCTGCGTGCTCAGGTACGCTCGCCAGGTGCGGTTCGATCCGGCCGCCTGGGCCAGGTTCTGGCAATGGGCGTCGGCGCCCGCGAGCCCTCCGAGATTTCCGCCGTCACCGAGGCCCACGCTGGTGACGAAGAAGCCCATCTCGGGCGGTGGGCCGGGCTCCCCGCGTTGGGCCGTTGCATCGCGGGACAAAGCCAGCGTTCCCGCGATGATGCCAACCGCCGTCCAGACTTTTCCGATCTTCATGACTTGTCTCCTAACGAAATTATTAGAGGTCCGCCTACCGGTTGCCCTCCCACTTGCGCAGGTCCGGGGCGTATGAACCCGTGCTGTACGCCGCACAGAAAGCGGCGTCGTCACCGCCGAACGTCGGATCCGCGGCGACCAGTGCCGGCCGGACCGCCTCCCATAGCGGGAGGCCGCTGTTCGAATCCCAATCCTTACCGACGATGACCATGTCCAGCCCGCGATGTCCCTGGACGAACTGCCCGCCCGCGCCGATCGCGTTCCAGACCCCGACGTCGTAGTCCTGTTCGCAGTTGCCGTCGACGCAGTCGGTGGCTTCGGACAACCCGTGAGGATAGGACGTCCGGACCGCCCGCGGAGAGCACTCGGGATTGTTGAGCCAGGTCAGGTATCCGTAGTTGGTGGAGCCGTCCTCGAAAGCCGCGTGGGTCAGGTTGTAGGCGTAGGCGGCATCCATGATCCGTTCGCCGTTGTACATCCCGCCGTTCAGGATCACGAGCCCCAGCCGGGCCATGTCGAGGAGCGACGCGTTCCAGGAGAATCCCAGCGTTTCGACCGGCCATTCGGAGTGTTCGAGTCCAAGCCGGGCAAACAACCGGTCCCGGACTGCCAGGGCGTCCGCGCCGAGACGCTCCGGGGCCTGGGCCACCACGTTGTCGATCACGCGGATGAGGGCGTTGATCTCGCGCTGTCCGCTGCCGTCGTAGCTGTGGGACTTGTCTCCATACGCGAGGCTGTCGTTGTACGCTTCCATCGACAGGACGTGGGCGATGGTGGCATCCGGGTGAATGTCGAATGTGTCCGGCAGGGTATCCATGTCGAGCCATTGATCGACGCGGTCCCACTCCGTCAAGGGCTTCGAGGGCTCGCTCATGTCCCGTGTTTCGTACATGACCATGCCCGTCATGACGGCTCCCAGCGTTTTCGTCACCGAAAAAATGTGACTGATGGCGGGCCCGTCGGCGCCGTTGTCGCCCGAGACGTAACACAGGCGGCCGTAACGGACCACGGCGAACGTGGCGCCTTCGGGACGCGCAGCGGCGTCAAGGAGCGCCGGGTCCAGTCCGCAGGTATCCAGAACATCTTCGCGGGCGACCGGAACCCAGGGGCCGGTTCCCGGATCCACGAGTTCGTCCGGGCAGTACCCGTATTCTTCGCACGGTGTCGGTTCCGCGTCGGCCACAATGGCGGTCTCGGTTTCGACAGCCGTGCAGCCGGCGACCAGCAGCAACACGATGGGGAGCAGCGTCGTGGT
>CAZTTI010000450.1:0-7366 GCA_964615925.1 uncultured Solibacteraceae bacterium | reverse complement strand
GACAGAGTTGGACTTTTGACACACAGCCACGAAATTGTCCTGTCACCTGTTCGTCATCCACGGCGGTTCCGCGGTCAACGGCCCGTCGAATCCCGCCTCGCCCCGGGCGTGGGGAAATTCCCGCCCCGTAGGTAAAATTTGCCCCTAAACCCTTGCGGGGGTGTGGGGATCCGAGTTCCCCGGTCCGCCCACCCCTCCGGCTCCGACGTCTGGCACCGGAGGTGCAACGTCCCGGGGCATGATCGACAATCCGGCACCGGCCCGACGTCAGGCGATTGGCGAATCTCCCACGAATGGCGAGGTCCGCGACTTCGAGACTCTCTTCGACCGATTCCAGGTCACAGCCCGATCGCTCGAGGCGGCGTACTCCGCCTTGCAGGAACGCGTGCGTCTGCTCCAGGGAGAACTCGAAGAGGAGCGCGGTCAACGGATCGAACTGGAGCGGCTTGCCGCCATGGGCGAAATGGCGATGGAGTTGGCCCATGAGATCCGCAATCCCCTTGGAAGCATCGAACTCTTCGCCTCAATGCTCGACGGCCCGTACGCCGAACAAATCGTCCGCGGAGTCCGCCTGCTCAATCACTCGGTGACGAACGTCCTCGAGTTCGGTCAACCGATCAATCCCGTATTCGATACGGTCGATCTTCGCGCGGTCGCGCGGGAAGCGGCGATCTTTCTGGAGCCCCTCGCCTCCCGGAAGGACGTCCGGATCGAATGCGATGGCCATTCTCAAGTCACTGCGCTGGGAGACCGGGAGTTGCTCCATCGCATGTTGCTCAATCTCCTGCTCAACGCACTCCGCGAAGTCCCCAGGGGCGGAATGATCGCCATCGAAACGACCCGGAAGGGGGATCACGCGTGGATCTCGGTCGCGGACAACGGCCGGGGAATCCTCCCGGAGATTGCCGGGAAGATCTTCGATCCCATGTTTTCCACGAGTCGTGACGGCTGTGGCATCGGCCTTTCCGTCGTACATCGGATCGTCGAGAGCCACGGAGGGGAAATTGCCGTGGATTCCTCGACCGAAGGGACCAGGTTCCGAGTCCGGCTCCAGGGCGGCCGTGCCATGGAAGGAGTTGCCGCGTGAGTCGATTCCTCATCGTCGACGACGACGTCCAGATGCTGTCGGCCCTCGAGGCGGCGCTCGTTTCCAGGGGACACTCCGTACGGACGGCTTCCAATGGTGCCGAAGCCCGATCGATTCTCCGCGAGTTCGTTCCCCGCGCGGTGATCACCGATCTGCGCATGCCGACGATGGGCGGGTTGGATCTGCTCGCCCACGTCCGGAAGCGTAGCGCCACCATGCCCGTCATCCTGCTCTCCGCATACGGCACCGTTCCAAGCGCGGTCGACGCGATGAGGGCCGGAGCGGTGGACTTCCTCGTCAAGCCATTCTCCCAGTCGGACCTCGACCGCGCGCTCGAGCGCCTGCCCGCCGACCCATTCGAAGCCCCAGCCGGCGACGCTCGCGATCCCAACGGTCCGATCGTCACCGGCAACGACTCCATGCGCGACCTGCTCTCGAGCGCCGCACAGGCCGCCCGCACCGATGCCACGGTCCTCGTCGAGGCCGAAAGCGGCACGGGTAAGGAACTTCTGGCGCGATGGATCCACCAATCGAGCGCGAGGAGCAACGGACCCTTCGTCGCGGTCAACTGTGCCGCTTTGGTCGATAGCCTCCTCGAATCCGAACTGTTCGGACATGAAAAGGGGGCATTTACGGGAGCCACGAACCTCAAGCCCGGCAAGTTCGAACTCGCCCAGGGCGGGACCATCCTGCTCGATGAGATCGGCGAGATGGCGCTTTCTCTTCAGGCGAAACTGCTTCGAGTTCTTCAGGAACACGAGGTCGATCGCGTCGGTGGAAAGAGGCCGATCCCCATTGACGTGCGAGTCATAGCCACGACGAACAGGCACCTGAAAAAGCTGATCGTTAAGAGGTGTTTCCGCGAGGACCTCTATTTCCGGCTCAACGTCGTGCCCCTGCGCATTCCGCCGCTTCGCGAACGCAAGGATGACATACCGGCCCTGGCCCGGTATTTCGCGGCCAAATACGGCAATGATCCGGACCCGTCGATTCCGGAGAGCGCCCTGAAACTGCTCTCGGCCTACTCCTGGCCCGGAAACGTGCGGGAGCTCGAAAATGTGGTCCATCGGGCGTTCGCCCTCCGGGGGGAACTCCGCCTGCTTCCCGAAGACCTGTTCGACCAGCCTGTTGCGGTCGGCGACGGCGTCGAACTGCAAGCCGGATGTTCGGTCAGCGAGATGGAGCGGAAGCTCATTCTCGCGACGATCGAGCAGACCGACGGGAACCGGACCCGGGCCGCCAAACTCCTTGGAATCTCTCTGCGGACATTGCGCAACAAGCTCCGCGAGTATCGCCTGGAGGAGGTGACTGCATGATCGATACCAGCTTCTTGAGCTTCGTTGAACGAAAGCTCGACATCGCAACCCACCGGCAGGAAGTGCTGGCCGCCAACGTCGCGAACGTGGATACGCCCGGCTACAAGGCCAGAGAACTCAAGTTCAGTGAGCTGGCTTCCGGACTCGCGATGCGGAGAACCGAGAGCGCGCACCTCGACTCGGCCGACTCGGATTCCGAGGTGCGCGTGATCGAAACGGGGGGCGAGACCAAGCCGAACGGGAACTCTGTCGACCTCGACTCGGAGCTGACCAAGGTCACCACGAACGGGCTCGAGTTCGTGATTCTGGTCCAGGTCCTGCAGAACAAGTTTCGAACGATACGTTCAAGTCTGAACGAAGGAGCGGCCTCATGAGTTTATTGAACGCGATCGACATCAGCGCGACCGGATTGAATGCCCAAAGGCGTCGAGTCGAGGTTGCGGCGCAGAACCTTGCCAACTCGCGAACGACCCGGACCGATGAAGGCGGGCCTTTCCGGCGCCAGGACGTCGTCTTCAAGGCGACGTCCTTCTCGGAGGAACTGCGCGTGCGCCGGCAAGACAAGGACCTGCAGGGCGTCGAGGTCATCGGCGTCGTCGAGGACCCGACCGAATTCCAAAAGGTCTATGAACCCGGCCATCCGGACGCGGACGCGGAGGGGTACCTTCTGCTTCCGAACGTCGATCCGATGCGGGAAATGGCCAACATCTCCAACGCATCGAGGAGTTACCAGGCCAATTTGTCTTCGATCAGCATCCTCAAGACGATGATTCAGCGAACGATCGAGATAGCCCGATGAGCGAGTTCACTCTTTACAACGATCTTCAGAAGAACGTCCTTACGGTCGCGAGTCCTGAGCGTAAATCGGAGAGTGGGTTCGGCCAGATCCTGAAGGACGCCGTGAACGAAGTGAACGCGCTCGAGCAAGGTTCGAACATGGAACTCGAGAAGTTCCTCAACAACGAATCCGACCTGCATTCGGTGATGATCGCCCTCGAGAAGGCCGACCTCTCATTTCAGCTCATGATGCAGGTTCGCAACAAGATCGTATCGGCGTACCAGGAAATCATGAGGACGCAGGTCTAGTGGAAGTGGAGGTGCTGACGTAAATGCCGGGTCCGACGAATATCGAACAACTCAAGCAGTGGTCCCAGGCGTACACGCTGCAGCAGAAAGTCGCCATCTTCGGCTCTGCCGCAGGCGCGCTCCTGTTGCTGTGGGCGTTGGTCTACTTCGTCAATCAGGCAGACTACCGGACGCTCTATACGGAGATGGAGCCCGCCGATGCCCAGGCGGTTCTCGCTCGACTCGAGACGATCGGGGTCCCCTATCAACTCTCCGATGACGGATCGAGAGTGAGCGTGCCGCAGGACCGCTTGTCCGAGGCCCGCATCCAGTTGGCGACCGAGGGTTTTCCCGCGTCGGGGCAAATCGGTTACGAACTGTTCGACCGGACCAACTTCGGTTTGACGAACTTTCAGGAACAGATCAACTTCCAGCGGGCGCTCGAAGGCGAACTGGCGAGAAGCATATCGGACCTTGCCGAGGTCGAGGCGGCGCGCGTTCATCTGGTGATGGAGTCGCGATCGCTTCTTCGGTCGGCGTCCGATGATGCCAAGGCATCGGTGACGCTGAGGCTGGCTCGGGGACGCAGCCTCGAGCAGGCGCGAGTCCAGGGCATCGTTCACCTCGTCGCAAGTTCGGTCAAAGGGCTGGACCCGGCCCGGGTCACCGTCGTCGACAATTCGGGGGCGTTGCTCTCCGGTAGCGATCACTCGGCCCCTATCTCGGGCAGACAGATCGATCAGCAGCTCAAGATGGAATCCGACCTCGCCGACAAGGTGACACGAATTCTCGAATCCGTCGTCGGGGTCGGCGGGGTCCGGTCCCAGGTCGCCCTCGACGTCAATTTCCAGAAGGTCGAGGAGACGATCGAGGAATTCGACCCCGATGGCTCGGTCGTGCTCGCCCAGCAGATCCGGACCGAACGCGGTCCCGCTTCGGTCAATATCGCCCAGGGAATTCCGGGTCCTCAGGGAGCGGAAGACATCGACGCCACCGGGCGGTTCGAGCTTCCGGAGTACGTCACCGAGGACGAAAGAATCAATTACGAGGTTTCCCGCTCGACCCGCCACATCGTCGATGAGTTCGGCGGCGTCGAGGGCATCTCGGTGGCCGTCCTGATCGACAACAAGGCGCGACTCGACGTCGGCGAGGACGGTAGGGTCAGAACGGTCTCCGAGCCGTGGACCGACGTGGAGATGGAGCGGTTCCGTGGTCTCGTCGCCTCAGCGGTCGGAATCGACTTCGGGCGCGGCGATTCGTTGACCGTCGAGAACGTGCCTTTCGGGAACGACCTCATTCCCGTGGACCCTCCGACCATGATCGAGCGGAACGCGCCCCTGATCCTTCAGGCATTGCGCTACCTCATCATCCCGATCGTCTTTTTCCTGGCCTATCTCCTGTTCCTCCGGCCGCTCCAGCGGACGATTTTCGCGAACTGGGCCCCGTCGGTGAAGGGCGAGCTGGCCACCGCATCGGCATCGGCAGGTTCGACCCAGGTCTCTACGCTTCCGGCTGCTCAGGCGCCGATGTCGATCAGCCAGCTCGAGGAAGCGTTGAACACCGCCACGCTTCCCGCGCTGCCGGACCATGCGGAAGGCTCGCGTGAGAAGAGGCCGGACGAAAGGGATATGTTGCCGCTACCGCAATCCAACAAGGCGGAGCTCGTGCGTTCCAGAATCTTGGAGCACGCACAGCGTGAACCGGAAACGGTGGCGCGCCTCGTTCGGACCTGGCTGAACGAGGACGGGAGGGGATAGGCAAGCCGTCGCCGGGTTCAGGTTCGATAAGAAACGGCTAGCGGACGCGGAGAATCGCAACGATGGGTGGAGACGCCAAAAAAGCCGCAGCGATGTTCATCCTTCTTGGAGAGGACGTCGCTTCGGGAATCATGAAGTACCTGAACGAGGGTGAGATCGAACAGCTCTCGAAGGAAATTTCCAATACCGGCCCCATCACCGCGGACGAGGCGGAGGAGAGCGCCGAAGAGTTCTATCAGATGCTCATCGCCAACCGATTCGTTTCCGAAGGCGGCGTCGACTATGCGCGAAAAGTCATCCTGAAGACGCTCGGCGCGGGTTCGGCCAAGCGAATCATCGACCGCCTCTCATCCAGCTACGCGAGCTACAACGCCTTTCAATCCATCGATCGCGTGAACCCGCTTCAGTTGTCGCAGTTCATTCAGCACGAACACCCGCAGACCATCGCGCTTGTATTGGCCCACTTGAAACCACGCACGGCTGCCGAGCTGCTCGAGTCGTTGCCCGAGGAAATCCAGGCGGATGTGTCCATGCGCATGGCGAGCATCGAGGAGATTTCTCCGGACGTCATCTCCAGCATCGCGGGCGTGCTCGAAGAGAAACTGAAGCCGGTCGGAAGCTACAGCGACGGAGAAGGCTTTGGAGGTATCCGCGCTGTAGCGGAGATGTTCAACCGGCTGGACCGCCGGCAGAGCAAAGTGGTTCTGGAAAAAATCGATGGGGATAAGCCGGAGATCGCCAATTCCATAAGGCAGTTGATGTTCATCTTCGAAGATATCGCGGGACTCGACGATACGGCGATGCGGGAGATTCTCCAACGAATCGACAAGAAGACGATCTCTTCGGCGCTGAAGGGAACCATACCCGAGCTTCAGGACATGTTCTTCCGGAACATGTCCCAGCGCGCGGTCGAGATTCTCAGGGAAGAAATGGAGATCATGGGTCCGATCAAGGCGCGCGACGTTCACTCGGCCCAACAGAAGATCGTCGAAGTCGTCCGGCAACTCGAGGACGAAGGATTGCTAAACCTCGGTGGAGCTGCCGATGAGTACGTCCTCTAGCCGCATCATCCGGGGCAGTGACCGCATCAAGCGGCCGCGGATCAGCCGCCCATCGGAGCCGGCCTCCGAGCCGGAACTGTCTTCGGGCCGCCTCATGGAGGTGGAGAAGCAGGCGTTCGAAAAGGGATACGCCGAGGGCGAGCGTATCGGCCGGCAGATGGGCGAGCAGATGATCGGCAGCATGGTCAAGCGCTACGAGAAGAGCGTTTCTGACCTTGCCGTTGCCCACCGCCGCCTCGTCGAATCGATGGAGAAGGAAGCCGTACGCCTGGCCCTGGCGGTTGCCGAGTCTGTCATCGAGCGGGAAATCAGGACCGATCCGGACGTGGTCAATGCGTTGGTGGCGGTGGCCTTGAAGCGAATGGAAGGTCACCCGGAGGTGGTATTGCGCGTCAGCCCCGACGACTTCGAGATGGTCAGCGCCACCGTGTCGTCGATCAATCCAGCCGTTCGGATCGAACAGGCGAATGAGCTTGAGCGAGGCGATTTCATGATCGACACGCGCAAGACGCACCTGGACGGACGCATGTCGAGCCGGATCCGTCAGATCGGCCGTTCCTTGTTCGAGGACCAGTGATGATGTCCGAGCGCCTCCAGCACGAGGTCGACCTCTCCCGGTTTCACGCCAGGCTGGATTCAACGGACTCGCTTGCCGAATACGGCGTCATCGAGAAGGTCGTCGGAAACTCAATCGAGACCCACGGCCCGGACGTCACGACTGGTTCCCTCTGCTGGGTTCACAACGGGGACGCGCGCATTCCCCTCGAAGTCGTCGGCTTCAATGCCGGCCGCGTCATCTCGATGCCCCTGGGGAAGATGGACGGCATCTGCCAGGGTCAACACGTTTTTGCCTCCGGACGCGAGGCGTCGATCGGCATGGGGGGCCACGTTCTCGGCCGCGTCCTCGACGGTTTGGGCCGGCCCATGGACGACCGGCCGCTCGCCGGGTTTACCGAGTTCCAGGATCTCTATGCCGAACCCTCCAATCCCTTGAAACGCAATCCGATCCGGGCAGCGATCCAGACCGGAATCCGGGCGATCGACGGAATGCTGACGTGTGGGCTCGGTCAGCGGGTCGGA
>CAZTTI010000449.1:0-13204 GCA_964615925.1 uncultured Solibacteraceae bacterium | reverse complement strand
AGAGTCTTCCGAGCGCCAGATGAACCTGGGCGTCCCGGGGGTCGAGAGAGAGCGCGCGCGTGTAGGCATCAAGAGCATCGTCGAACTCGATCAGATGGACGTGAATGTCCCCGATTCTACTCAGAACGGACGCTTGTATCTCCACCGGCACATCGTCGATTCGGTCCGAGAAGGTCCGGAGTGAGGACTCCAGGTCGCCCAGGGCGAACTGAGCCTCGGCCAGTCGCAGCCTCGCCGGAACGGATTGAGGAAACGCTTCGACCGTGCGCGTGAGCAGCGTGACGGCTTCGACGTTCAGGTTCGCCGCCTCGAAAACGTCCGCAAGGCCCAGATAGAAGCGGACGTCCAACGGCGCGAGGCGAATCGCGGCTTGGTACTCCAGGATGGCACGGTCGAGTTGACCCTCCTCATAGAGGAGGCGTCCCAACTCCCCCCGGATCCCGGCATCATCCGGGTCGAGGCGCACCGCGGCCTCGAGTTCCGCCACCGGCTGGGCCCACAGGCATTCGGCGGGGAGTCCCATCCCAACGGCGAGAAGCATCGGGATCAGAATACAAAACCGCCGCGTTCCCTGGCGGAGTTCGCTGGTGCTGGGATTGGTCGGACCCATTGAATCTTGAAAGAGTATACGAATGTTTGACGCCGGAGCGGGTTCGTTCTAACGTTGTCGTTCAAGGCTCCATCGGAAACTCCTATGTGGAAGACCGCCACAACGTGTGTCGTCCTCGCGCTCTCCACGCTCGCTTTCCTTGGTCTGGCTCCTACTCCCGTCGAGGCGCAGGGCGGTATCATGCAACGGCTGAACGGGCGGCTCCGGGCGGACGGCCGTCCCGTGGACTGGCTGGTCGAGATCCGGCTCGAGCGCGTGAGCGGCGGGATCGCTGGCACCGCGTACACGCTCAGCGGCGACGAGTTCGAGTTTCGCAACATCCCGGTCAACACGAGCGAAATCTACCTCCTCATCGTCGAAGAACCCGACTTCGAGGTTTACCGCGAGGAGGTCCGGTTGGGACGCGACGCGTTCGGCCGGGTCTTCGCGTACAACGGAATGTTCATTATCGATCTCCGGCGCCGGCCGCCGGAGGAACAACGAGATGGGGAAACCGGGGCGCTCGCGGTCGATGTCCGTCAACTGCTGGCCGAAATCCCGGACGAAGCCCGGGATGCCTACGGTGAGGCCATCGGATTTCTGGAGAACGGAAACCGCGCCGAGGGCATCGCTCTTCTCGAACGAGCCCTGGTGCTGGCCCCGGATTACTACGAGGCGCTCAATCGGCTCGGGGTGGAGTATTTTGCGGAACGCCGTTACCGCGATGCCGAGGCCGTCCTCGAGCGGGCGGTGGACCTGAATCGCAACGATCCGATCCCGTTGATGAACCTCGGCGTCCTCCATTTTCAGGAAGGCCGGGAACTCGAAGACCGGGAGTCGGAAGGGACGCGAACCGGGGCGGACGGCGATTCGTCAACGTCCTTCCAGCGGGCGGTCGAAGCGTTCGAAGCCACCTTGCGTCTGGATCCCACTTCCGCAACTGCGGCCTATTACCTCGGGGTGAGCCTGCACGAGACCGGGAATCCCGAACGGGCGGAGGCCCTGCTTCTCGAAGCCCTGGGCCGCGATCCGAACCTCTCCGACGCGCGGCTGACGCTGATAAACATCTACGTGGAGCAGGACCGGACCCAAGCCGCGATCGTGCAGATTGAAGCGTACCTGGACGAGAATCCGGAAGCGGCGAACCGCGAATCACTCGACGATCTGCGGGACCGGCTCGAGGCGGAACCCTAGGCCCGCCCGCTCTCAGTTCGGGAGCCCGGCCCGTTCGGTCTCGACATAGGCATCGATACCTTCAAGGGAACCCTCACGCGCCTGATACAGGTTCTCCACTGTAGTCCGCAGTTCGGCGTTGTCCGGGGCCAGGATGTGGGCGCGTGTGAACGCCGCGAGCGCGGAGTCGAGGTCATTGAGATTCGCCGCCGCGTATCCCACCTGGATGTGGTAATTCGGGAGATCCGGCACGGCGTCGGCCGCCGCTTGGTACGCCGCAAGCGCGGTGGACCAATCTCCGAGCTCCTCGTTGGCCTTGCCCATCGTGAAATACATCTGACCGAGGATGGCGTTCTGTTGCGCGTTGGAAATCTGAGCGCGCACCAGGAAGTCGTCGATGCCCGCGTCGGCCCGCTCGGCGTAGTCGCGCGCGCGTTCCATCTGCCCGCGCCGCGCCGCGGCGTCTTCCGGCGGGTTCTGCACCATGGTTGTGGAAGCGGTCAGGAGAATCTGAACGTCGTCGGGATCGACCTCGAGCATGCGTTCGCTGATCTCGATGATGCCCTCGACGTTCTCGGCCTCCTCGTGCTGCCGGAGGAGTTCGTCGAGGAAAAACATCCGGACGGCAACGCTTCTCTCGTCGTAATCCTCGGCGGTGAGCCCGGACACCTCCTCGGCTTCCAATCCGAGTTCCCGGTACCACTGGTCGGCTCCATCGGCGGCATCCAGTGCGAGTTCGGCCGTCTCTCGAACGGAGTCACTGTTTCCGAGCGCCAGGTGGGCTTCGACAAGGGAACGGTACATGTTGAGTTGCTGGTCGTGGAACAGGTACATCGCCCGGGGCACCTGCGGAACGCGCGAGGGGTCGTCGATGAAGCCGAGTTTGGAATCGATGAAATGCTGGTAGGCGTCCAGGGCCTGGGTCGCGGCTTCGACGACGGCCCCATGATCGCCGGTTTCCCTCCGCACCTGCCACAACGTGCCAAGTACCAGGTGCGTCATCTCGCTTTCCGGGTAGTCGCTCAGAAAGTCCTGGATCAACTGGACCTTCCGGGGCGGATTATTCTCGTCGACCATCCGGAGCCAGTCGTCTTCCTCGTCCTGAGATCCCGGAACCGCCTGCATGGGTGCCTGCGGATCGAAGGTGATGATGGCCCGTTGCTGGCCGAAAGCCATTCCGGCCCAAGCCGCCAGCGCAACCAGCGCGACCACGCATCGGAACTCTCTGGGTACCCGCATAACCCTTATCTCCCCTGCTGTGCGTTCCGGTTCACTATTCCTGCTCCTGCGCAAACTTGAGCAATTCGGCCGCCGGACCCGCGTTCGGCCCGTTCGGCGCCAGCTCGAGGTATCGCTCGAACATCGGGATCGAAGCCGGAATGTCGGTCGACAGATAGATGATGCCGCTGTGGTAGTAGGCTTCCGCAGCGTTGGGGTCCAGATCGATCGCGCGCTGGAACGCGCCGAGCGCGCTTTCGGCGTCCCCGTTGTTCACCAGTTGGACTCCGATCGCGGTGAAACTCAACCCGGCGCCGTCCGGATCGACTTCGGCTCCGCGTTCGGCAAATTCCAGCGCCAGTTCACCCTGGCCCGAGTTGGCGTAGTTCACGACCAGGTTCTGGAAGTAATTGGCCTCTTCCGGCGGGACGGCGTCCAACTCGAGCTGCAGCTGTGCCCGCTCGAAAGCGGCCGCCGCCTCCTCGAACCTCTGGAGCCGTTCGAGCGCCACGCCGAGATTCGCGTGGATGATGTGCTGCTGGGCTCCCGGCCCCTCGATGGCCAAGCTGAACTGCCGGGCCGCGGTCTCGTAGTCTCCCGCGTCCAGCGCGTCCCGTCCGGCCTGGAAAGCCTCGCGCATGGCGGAGTCGGACCGCTCGGTTTCCTCGCGCTCGGCCACTTCCTCGTCGGACAGTGCCTCGGAGGAGCGTTGGATGACGGCCCGGGCGCTGATCTGACGGATGTCGCGAATCACGTGCTCGACCGTGCCGGTCTGACGATTGAATTCGTAGGAATCATATTCCAGCGCGTCCAGGTTCAGGTTGATCTGGACGTCCCCCGCCGAAAGGCGCGACACGACGAAGTGCGTGTTCTCGCCGTGAAGGAACGTGATCTCGTAGTCGCCGGGTGCCATCGACAGATGGACGAAATCGCCGCGGTTGTCGGTCTCCAGCTCGTAGTGATTGTCGAAGCCCTGATCGATACGGTCGAAGTTGATGACGACGCCGGGCACCCCGGCCCCTCCCTCGCCGCGAAGCTCGCCCCGCATCTGCGCCGTTTGAGCGTGAGCGGAGACGGACGCGGCAACGATGAAGGCCGCCGCGAAGGACATGAGGCGTACGGTGGATTTCATGAAGACCTCCAGGTTAACCCGGTATTCTAAACAACTCGAGTCCCATAGTCGATTCTTCGACGGCCCCTTCCGAAGACCCGCCGGATAATAAGGCGAGGCGCACTCGCAGGGGCGCACTCCAACTCTCAGGAGCTTAGACGGCGGGGGCAGCCGCGCGTTTTGGTCAAAAATACCAGCCCGGCGATAGCGACCCTCCTATTCGGGGCCTATCTGAGGTTCTTCATGCTGCTGGACGTCCCGCCGGCGGCGGGAACGTAGCACTGGGTCGTGTAGTCCATGACCATCCGGTTCGCGTTGAAGCGCCATCCCAGGGTGACGATCGCGCGCTTGACCCGTTCGATCCAGCCGCGGGGCAATCCGTCGCGGTCGCGCTGATAGTAGAGCGGGATCACTTCCTGACGCAGGACGCGGTACAGGTCCTCGCTGTCGCGGCTGTCGTGCAAGACCGGGTCGGAGTGCGCCCGGTCCGGACCGATCGAGAACCCGTTGTTCCCGTCATGGGCCTCGACCCACCAGCCGTCGAGGACGGAAAGGTTGAGGCCTCCGTTCATCACGACCTTCTGCCCGCTGGTCCCGGAAGCCTCCATCGGGCGACGGGGGGTGTTGAGCCAGAGGTCGACCCCTTGCACGAGGTATCGTCCGACGTTGATGTCGTAGTCCTCGATGAAGACGATGCGGTCGGCAAATCGCGGATCGCGCGTCAGCATCGCGATCTTCTGCAGGACGCGCTTTCCGGGTTCGTCCAGCGGATGCGCCTTGCCGGCGAAAACGAACTGGACCGGACGCCGCGGATCGTTGACCAGGTCCTCCAGTTCCTCGATCTGACTGAGAATCAGGTCCGCGCGCTTGTAGGTCGCAAAGCGTCTCGCGAATCCGATCGTCAGCGCGTCGGGACTGAGGACGCGCGACAGCCGCTCCAGTTCCTCCGGCGGGGTGCCCCGGCGCTCCGCCTGGACGACGGACCTCCGGCGGGCGAACTTGAGCAGGCGGGATTTGAGGGCAAGATGGGTCTCCCACAACTCGCCGTCGTCGATCGCGTCGATGTTCTTCCAGTTTTCGGTGGCCCCCTGCAGGCGATGCCATCCCGAGCCCAGATGACGCCGGTAGAGCCGGAACATCTGCGGCGCCAACCAGGAGAGCACATGAACTCCGTTGGTGATGTGACCGATCGGAACGTCGTCTTCCACGCGGTGGGGCCAGAGCGAGGTCCACATCGCCCGCGAGACCTCCCCGTGAAGGGAGGAGACCGCGTTGGCGCGGCGGGAGAGTTTCAGCGCCAGCACCGTCATGCAGAATTCTTCATTCGGATCGGCCGCGTTCACCCGGCCGAGCGCCATGAAGTCGTGGACCGACCTCCCGAGCGCGTCGCTGAGCGGGCCCAGGTGCTCCTCGACCAAAGCTTCGGGGAAGCGATCATGGCCGGCCGGAACGGGCGTATGCGTGGTGAAGACGACGCGGCGCTGCACGCGGCGCGCGGCGCCGTCGAAATCCATCCCGTCGTCCACGATGCGCTCTCGAATCGCCTCGCAGACGGCAAACGCGCTGTGCCCCTCGTTCAGGTGGAGCAGGCCTGGCGAGATTCCCATCGCACGGAGCGCGCGCACGCCGCCGACTCCGAGCAAGAGCTCCTGACGGATGCGCACGCGGCTGTCTCCGCCGTACAGGCGGGCGGTGAGCTCGCGATCCTCCGGGGCGTTCCCCTCGACGTTCGAGTCGAGCAGGAGCAGGAGACAACGGCCCACGGCCACTCGCCAGACCTTGGCGTAGATCGTTCCGGTGCGCGTCTCGATCGATACCTCGACGGGTTCGCCGTTCTGGCCGAGAGCGGGAGTGAACGGAAGCGCCGAGGGGTCCACTTTGAGGTACTCCTCACCCTGCCACCCCTCCGCATCCAAGCGCTGCCGGAAATATCCCTGGCTGTAGAAGAGGCCGATGCCGACCAGGGGAACACCGAGGTCGGACGCGCTCTTGATGTGGTCTCCGGCCAGGACACCCAACCCGCCCGAATAGATCGGAACCGATTCGTGGAGCCCGAACTCGGCAGAGAAATACGCGGTGGGCTGGCGTCCGAGAACGCCGGCGTGCGTGGTGCCCCAGGTCTCCCCGGAGCTCAGGTACTCCTGGAATCTCCGGTAGGTGTAGTTGACCCGGCTGTGCAGGACGAGATCGGCCGCGCGCTTCTCCAGTTCGTCGAGTGGGATCTCGCCCAGTAACTTGATCGGATTCTGGCCGAGCTCGCTCCATCGCACCGGATCGATGTCCCTGAACAAGCTCCCGGCATCGTTGTCCCAGGTCCACCAGAGGTTCCGCGCCAGTTCCCACAGCTTCTCGCTGGTCGGCGCGATGAAATGCGCAATCGTGCGGATCTCCTGGACGATGGGGGCCACCTGGGTGGCAATCCCGCCGAGCATCGCGACCTCGTCGGGCGTGAAAGAGCGGGGCTGGCTGGTCTGGACGACGAGGACTCCCTGCAGGATCCCGCGATCCACCAGGGGCACGCCCAGGAACGACTGAATTTCGGCTTCCCCGGTCTCCTCGAAGTACAGATACGCCGGATCGGAACGGGCGCTTTCGCTCACCACGGGTTTCCCGGTACTGGCCACCTTCCCCGTCAGCCCTTCATGGATTCCCATGCGCACGGCGCCCACGGCTTTGGGCCGAAGCCCGACGGTCGCCGCAAGGACCAGGTTCGCGCGATCGGGTTCGAGCAGGTAGATTGAACAGACGTCGGCTCCGAAGTGGTGGGCCGTGAGCTCGGCGAGCCGCGTCAGTGTTTCGGCCGGCTTGTCCAGATCGCCACGGTTCGCCCAGATCCCGTCGATGGCCCGAAAGAGGTTCGTGTTCGAATCGGAAGAAGTCTGGCTCATAGATGTCGATTCGCCTCGCGCGCCGGCGGCTCGGACCGGGCTCACCGGCAGTTCGTCTGTTTTCCAACGGCCGCTGCCACAGCCTGAGGGCCGAAACGCCCCCGGCCCTCATTGTAATGGGCTGACACCGCCGAATCACGCGCCGGGATCGGCGAGCCGGATGCGGGCGTCTGCTATCATCCGCCTGTGGGCATGATGCATCCCGGCGACAGGCTGTTTCTCGAGCAGCGCATCCACGAAGCACTTCGCTCGTGTTTCGACCCGGAGATCCCGGTCAATATCTACGACCTCGGCCTGATCTACGACGTTTCGGTCGACGACGACGCCCGCGTTTCGATCCGGATGACGCTGACGTCCAAGGAATGCCCCGTGGCGGCTTCGCTTCCTTTGGAAGTCGAAGCGAAAGTGCGGGCCGTGGAAGGCGTTTCCTCGGCCGACGTCCACCTGGTATGGGATCCGCCCTGGCACCCCAGCCGGATCAGCGAACCCGCCAAACACCAGCTCGGACTGGTGGACTGAATGCACGTCGACGTCCGGGCATTGGTAGCAGCGGCACTGGGCACTGCCCTGCTTGCGGGCGCTCTCGGCGCGGTCCAGGAGCCCGGAGAGCTTCGCTTCGAAGTCTCGTTCTCCCCGGATGTGCACTCCGATGCCGTCACTGGACGCGTGTTCGTGATGCTCTCGCCGGACCCGGTGCCGCTCCCGTTCCTCGAGATCGGGCGAACGGGCATTCCGTTCTTCGGCGCCGATGTCGAAGGCCTGGAACCCGGCGAGACCGCCGTCATCGATGAGGCCGCCATCGGCTCCCCCTACTTCCGCGTCTCCGACCTTCCCGCCGGAGAATACTCCCTCCAGGCATTCGTCAACATCTATTCGGAGTTCCGGCGGGCCGACGGTCACGTGGTCTGGATGCACGACGATCGATGGGAAGGACAGGATTGGAACCGTTCGCCGGGCAACCTGTTCAGCGACGTCGTCCGCGTTCGCGTCGGTCCGGATCAGGAACGGACCTTCCGGCTGGAAGCAGACCGCGTGATCCCGCCTGTCCAGATCCCGGACGACACCGAATGGGTCCGGAGGTTCCGTTTCGAGAGCCCGGCATTGACCGGGTTCTGGGGCCGGCCGATTTATCTCGGGGCCACCGTTCTGTTACCACCCGACTACGATCGGGAAAACCGGTCCTATCCCGTCGTGTACGAGCAGGGACACTTCTCGCTCGGCGCCCCCATGGGATTTTTCCCGGGCGGGGCCCTGTACCGCGAGTGGATCCAGGGCGGGTTCCCGGAGATGATCGTCGTCACGTTCCAGCATCCGAACCCGTATTTCGACGATTCCTATGCGGTGAATTCGGTCAACGTCGGCCCCTACGGCGATGCCATCATCGAGGAGCTGATACCGGAGATCGAACGGCGTTACCGCATCATCGACGAACCCTGGGCGCGCGCGCTCACCGGAGGTTCGACGGGCGGATGGGAGGCGCTGGCCCTCCAGATCTTTCACCCCGACTTCTTCGGCGGCACGTGGTCGTATTGCCCCGATCCGGTCGACTTCCACGACGTGGAACAGATCAACGTCTACGAAGACGCGAACGCCTACTACCGCGAGGTGGCCGGACGGCGCGTTCCGATCCCCAACACGCGGGAGACCAACGGGGCGATCCGGCTGACGTCGGAACAGCGTAATCACTTCGAACTGGCGAACGGAACCCGGGGCCGCTCCGGCGAGCAACTCGACATCTGGTCCGCGGTGTTCGGTCCACTCGGGGACGACGGTTACTTCCAGCCGCTCTTCGACAAGTTGACGGGAGAAATCGACCGCGACGTCGCCCGATACTGGATCGACAACTACGACCTCCGGTACTACCTCGAACGCAACTGGGCGGAGGTCGGACCGAAACTCGACGGGAAGCTCCACATCTACACGGGGACGATGGACAACTTCTACCTGAACAATGCGGTCGAGATGCTGGAAGACTGGCTCGCCACGACGCGCAATCCGCATGTCCCGGGGTATTTCGAATACGGGGTGGGTGAGGGTCACTGCTATTCCGGAACGGTCAGCGACGCGGAGCGGCTCCGGGAAGTTGCCGACTACATGATCGAACGGGCACCGGCGGGAGCGGAGAGGGAGTGGCACCGACGCCCGTGAGTGGAAGTCAGAGCGTTCCGATGTCGATCAACGGTCCGTTGCTCAGTGGATTACGGGGGTTCGTATCGAGTCGGATGGATCTTCCTTCCTTCCTTCCCACCTACGCCAAAAGCGCGTCGATCGCGATGCTCGATTCCGGAAAAAGTTGGGGCGGAATGCGACTGCCTCGGTGAAACTCCCCGACCCGCCCGTATGCGCCGCCTTCCGGATTCGAGTAGACGTAGACGCGGTCTCCACCGATGTCCGAGACCCAATACTCGGGGATCCCGGCTGCGGCATATAACTCGGCCTTCGTGTCTCGGTCGTACCGTAGTGACGTTTCGGAAATCTCGACAACGAGCAGGATGTCCTGGGGAAGCGGAAGGCGGGAGGCGTAGAAATCGTCACGGGCTCTCAGGAGCGCGATATCCGGCTCGGGGGCACTCCAGTTGTCGAGTTGAACGGAGCCCTGAGCCCAGACGATGGCTTCATCACCGAACACCTGGATGAATTCGCGAAGTGCCCGCGCGACGGCGGCATTGTGCGGGGGTCCGATCGGGCTCATCGCGAGGATTTCCCCGTGGATGAGTTCGACGCGGTCGCGGCGTCCGAGTATTCCGGCTTCGCCCATCCGCATGTAATCGGCGACGGTGAACGGCCGGCGTATGGTTTCGGTCGACATAGGCTCACGTCAGGATATCGCACGTCGCGTGCCAACGCGAAGCGATTGAAAACACGACGGTCCTCCGTGGAAAGATCCGGATTTCCGCGGTTTCGCAACCGCGGAAATCATGAGACTTGAGATCTTTTGCTTCCGGTGAGATCCCGAACCTCCGCATGGACTCCTTCCGACGGACAAGTCGTCTCGAAACATTCTTTCCGATATAATCCGCTCTTCTCATGAAAGCGATCGACGAACCCAGCATCCGGCACGACTGGACTCGCGAGGAAGTCGGGGGCATCTTCCGGCAACCCCTTCTCGATCTCGTGAGCCGTGCGCACAGCGTGCACCGCGCGCACCACGACATCAACGATCTGCAACTCTGCCAGTTGATTTCGGTCAAGACGGGAGGATGCTCCGAAGATTGCGCGTATTGTCCGCAGAGCGCCCACTACCAGACCGAGGTCGAGAGCACCGGATTGCTGGACGTGGATTCCGTCCTTTCCGCGGCCGCCGATGCCCGCCAGGCCGGCGTCCACCGGTTCTGCATGGGAGCCGCGTGGCCCGACGTCCATGACGGGCCGGAGTTCGACCGCATTCTGGATATGGTCCGCCAAGTGGCCGCGATGGGCCTGGAAACCTGCTGCACGCTCGGGATGCTGACCGACTCCCAGGCCCGGCGCCTCGCCGAGGCGGGGCTCCATGCCTACAACCACAACCTGGACACCTCGCCGGAGTTCTACGACCGGATCATCTCCACACGGACGTATCAGGAACGCCTGGACACGATCGCGCGCGTCCGGCGCGCGGGCATCACCGTGTGCTCGGGCGGAATCATCGGGATGGGCGAAACCGACGACGACCGCATCGGTCTCGTCACCCAACTCGCCTCCCTCGATCCCCACCCGGAAAGTGTCCCCATCAACGTGCTCGTCCGCGTCGAAGGCACGCCCCTGGCCGAGGAAAGCGCGGTCGACGCCCTCGCGCTCGTCCGCATGGTCGCGACGGCCCGGATCGCGATGCCGCAAACCCGCGTGCGGTTGAGCGCGGGGCGCCGCGAGTTGACCCGCGAAGCGGTCACGCTTGCAATGATGGCCGGCGCGAACTCGATTTTCGTCGGCGACAAGCTCCTGACGACGCCGAACCCCGGGCGGTCCGAAGATTCCCGGCTCCTCGACGAGCTCCTGTCCGCGGGCCATGAGGCCTGAGACGGACCGGACGCCTCGTATTCTCCAAAGCCTGGAACGGGAGCTGGAAGAGCTTCGCGAGCGTTCGCTCTACCGGACGCTCGAGGACCGGGGCCTCGATTTCTGTTCGAACGATTACCTCGGGCTGGCGACCGACCCCGAATTCGTCGAAACCGTCGCCGAGCGGATCCGGTCTTCAATCCTCGCCCAACGTCAGGCCGCGTCGACCGGATCGCGCCTGCTCTCCGGACACGGGCCCCACTGGACGGAAATCGAAGAGCAGTTCGCCGATTTCGCCGGGAGCGAGTCGGCGCTCTACTTCGGCTCGGGATACGCCGCGAACATCGGCCTCATCGGCGCCATCGCGGGCCCGGACGACGTCGTTTTTTCCGATGCCGCAAACCACGCGAGCCTGATCGACGCCATCCGCCTCTCGCGGGCCCGCAAGGTCGTCTTTCCCCACCGGGATCTCGACGCCCTCGACGACGAATTGTCGAAGGCTCCCGGGCCGGGTCGACGCTTCATCGTGGTCGAAAGCGTCTTCAGCATGGACGGCGATCGCGCTCCGCTCGAGGAACTCGCCTCCCTCGCCGACGGTTACGGCGCCGGGCTCATCGTCGATGAGGCCCACGCGACGGGTGCTTGCGGCGAAGGCGGCCGGGGCCTGACCGCGCCCTCGCTCCGCGATTCCGGCCTCGTCGTCGCGACGATGTCCACGTGTGGGAAAGCGCTGGCAGGCCCGGGCGCGTTCGTGGCTGCAAGCTCCACGGTGCGCGAGATCCTGATCAACCGAGCCCGGACCTTCATCTTCAGCACGGCGCCGCCGCCTTACGCGGCCGCCCATGTCGCGGCATCGATCGATGCCGCCTCGAGGGCCGGCGCGGCGCGCCGGCGTCTGGCCGATCTGTCGGCGAGACTCCGCGAGAAGCTTACCGGGATCGGCGCCAACACCGGAACCGGGGACACGCACATCGTCGGGGTGATCCTGGGTTCGAGTTCGACGGCGGTGGACGTTGCCGGGAAGCTGGGTGACCGCGGCTTCCGCGTGCGGCCGATCCGTCCGCCCACGGTGCCCGACGGCAGCGCCCGCCTGCGTCTCTCGGTGACCGCGTCGATGTCGGAATCCGACATCGACGGGATCGTGGGCGCCCTCGCCGGCGCCCTGGGAGTATCGGTGTGAACGACCTGTTCGTGACCGGTACCGATACGGGAGTCGGCAAAACGGTCTTGTCCGCCCTGCTGACCGCGGCCCTCGACGCGGACTATTGGAAACCCGTGCAGACCGGAGCGGGAAGCGAGCCGACCGACCGCGACCAGGTCGCGCGGTATGCCGGAATCGGTCCGGACCGGACGCTGCCGGAAGCTTACGTCTTCGACCCGCCCGTCTCGCCACACCTGGCCGCCCGGCTCGCCGGCGAGACCATCGAACTCGCGAAACTGGCGCCGCCGTTCCACCGCGGACGGCGGCGTCTGGTGATCGAGGGCGCCGGGGGTGTCCTGGTCCCCATCAACGACCGGGCGCTCGTGGCCGATGTCATCGCGCTCTCGGGAGCAAAGGCCGTGGTGGCGGCGCGCACGACGCTGGGAACGATCAACCACACGCTGCTGACCATCGAGGCCCTCCGGATCCGGCAGGTGCCCCTGGTGGGGGTGGTCCTCATCGGCGACGAGGACCGGGAGAACCGGAACGCGATCGAGGCGTACGGTCACACCCCCGTCGTCGGGTGGATCCCGAAGCTCGAGAGGGTCAACCGCGAACGCCTCCTGGCGGTTTACGACGATTTCTTTTTGAAGGATGCGTTCGAGACGACGCCCGAAGGGAAATGATCGGAACCCTTCGCCGGCGCCCCTCACACGGCGTCTTCGAGTTGAAGCGCAAGGATCAGCTTTCGGCCGACCTCGCGCATGCTGGAAGCATCGAGCGCCCCCACGTACTTCGTGAACCTTTCCTTCGACACCGTGTGGATGTTGTCGAGTTGTACAAAGGAATTCCGAGGCAAGTTGGCCTTGTGCCCGATGGAGACCTCGGTCGGATACCCCTTGCCCGCGGACGTGATCTCGGCCACGGTCAGTTTGTTCAGATGCGGAATCACGGCTTGTCGCGTCAGGATCAGGCCCGGGCGACGGCCGGCGCGGCCTCCCAAGTCCAACTGCCACACGTCACCGCGATTCACTTCTTGCCCCAAGCCTGGGCCCCCGCCCATGCATCGGCGGAGGCGGCATCATCGGGAACGGCTTCGAGCGCGGCGG
>CAZTTI010000448.1:0-8563 GCA_964615925.1 uncultured Solibacteraceae bacterium | reverse complement strand
CGGTCGCCGTGTTGGCCCTCTTCAACGCTGCGGCGCTCAGCCGGTTCACGCGCTCGTCGATGCTCGAGAATCTGGGAGAGGACTATATCCGGACCGCGCGCGCCAAGGGTCTGGACGAACGCGGTGTGCTCGTCCGCCACGCCCTGCGAAACAGCCTGATCCCGGTCGTCACGCTGATCGCGCTGCAGATCCCCGGCATTTTTGCCGGAGCGATTATCACCGAGCAGATTTTCCGCATCAACGGTCTGGGACAGATGCTCATCGCCTCGATCAACAGCGCCGACATCCCGATGGTCCAGACGTTGACCTTCATCTTTGCCGTCCTCGTCGTCGTCTCCAACCTGCTGGCCGACGTCGTCTACGGCCTGCTCGACCCCCGGATTCGATACTCGTGAAGGGACCGGCGCGCAAACACGGATCGCTCTGGGCGGACGCCTGGATCCAGTTCCGCCGCCACAAGGGCGCGGTGGCCGGAATCGCCGTCCTGCTCGCGATCGTGCTCGGAACGCTGGCCGGTCCGGTGGTCTACACGCACGGGCCCTTTACCATCGACGTCGCCCGGGCCAACCAGGGCGTTTCCTGGGAACATCCTCTTGGCACCGACAACGTGGGACGCGACATGTTGGCGCGCGTGATGACGGGAGGGCGCATCTCGCTCGCCGTCGGAATCGCCGCGATGGCGCTCGCGATCACGATCGGGACCACGGTTGGCGTCCTGGCCGGGTTCTTCCGGCCGCTGGACTCTCCGCTGATGCGGCTGACGGATCTGTTCCTCGCCCTGCCCTTGCTTCCGCTGCTGCTCGTCATCATCATGCTCTTCCGCGAGTCCCTGCGCGACCGCTTCGGACCGGAGGCCGGCGTGTTCCTCATGGTCGTCGTCGTCATCGGAGTGACCGGGTGGATGCAGACCGCGCGCGTCGTCCGCGGCGAGGTCCTGGCGGTCAAAGAAAAGGAATTCGTCCTGGCGGCGACGAGCCTCGGAATCACGCGGCGCCACATCATCGCCCGGCACATCCTGCCAAACGTCCTCGCACCCGTCACGGTCGCGGCGTCGCTGGGCGTCGCGGTCGCCATCATCACCGAGTCGGCGCTCTCGTTCCTCGGCCTGGGTTTTCCGTCGGACTTCCCGACCTGGGGGCGCCTCCTCTACGATGGCAAAGACTTCATCCAGATCGCGCCGGCGCGCGTCATCTGGCCCGGTATCATGATTTCCCTGACCGTGCTGAGCGTCAACTTCATCGGGGACGGACTGCGCGATGCCATGGATCCGAAGCTGCGCAACCGGTAACTCCTGACATGGACCGCGTCATTGGCGATTTTTCCACCCCCGCTCCGGGACCGACGGTGTTCGCCGTCGGAGGCACCCACGGCAACGAACCCGCGGGAACTCACGCCGCCGAACGCGTCATCCGGCGACTGGCTTCCGGCAGCGAAGGATTCCGCGGCCGCTTCGTCGCAGTTCGCGGGAACGTCCCCGCGCTCGAGGCCGGGCGGCGCTACATCGATCACGATCTGAACCGCATATGGAAGGGTGAGCCGCCGGCTGGTTCCGCCGACGCGGCCCAAATGCTCGAGCTTCGCGAAGTGATCTCCCGGGCCGCAGGCGAGGCCCGGGGGCCGTTCCACTTCCTCGACCTCCACACCACGTCGGGCCTCACGATGCCGTTCTTCTGGATCATCCCGCGGCCGGGCCTCGGTGCGTGGCTCGACCTCTTCGACATGCCTGCGGTCTTCGACCCTTCCGACCCCGAATCGGGCATGCTCGTGGCCCATGTCGCACGCCAGGGCCATCCGGCCGTGCTGGCCGAAGGCGGGCAACATACCGACCCCGCGTCGGTCGATTGCCTCGAAGCCGTTTTGTGGATCGCGCTCGTTCATGCCGGATGTCTTTCCACGGGAGTCGCCGAATATGCGCGTTCGGGCGAAATCCTCCGCACGGCAACCGGCGGCGAGAAGGGTTTCTTCCAGGTCCTGGCCAGGCACACGCTTCGCTCGATGGACGATTTCCGGATGCGGCCGGGATACCGGAGCTTTCAGATGGTCGACGAGGGTGAACACCTCGCCGACGACCGGAACGGCGAGATCCTGGCGCCCGTCTCCGGGCGCATTCTGATGCCTCTGTATCAGACGAACTGCGACGAGGGATTTGTGATCGTGAGGAAGAGGGTGCGTGAGGGGGGTCCGGCCGATACGTTAGAATCGCCTCGTGACTGAACCGCCCGAAGCCGCTCCCGAAACCGAGCAGGAGACCTTCGCCAGATTGCAGTCATATTTGCTTCCGCAGTTTCAGGAAGTCTTTCCCAGCCGAACCCACGAACAGACCGTCGTTGTCGTTCCCAGCCTGTCGTTCGATATGGACGTGCTGGCCAGGATTACCGGGAACGCCCACTACGAAGAACGCCTCCTCTGCATGCTGATGCTGCTCCGCTGGCCGAAGACGAAAGTCGTCTACCTCACCAGCGTCCCGATCCACCCGTCGATCGTCGACTACTACCTGCACCTGCTCCCCGGGATTCCGACCAGCCACGCCCGCCGCCGCCTGACCCTGCTCAGTTGCCACGACGACGCCTCGCGCCCGCTGACCGAAAAGTTGCTGGCCCGCCCGCGCCTGCTCCAACGGATCCGGGAAGAGGCGTCGAATCCGAGGACGGCGCACATCTCCTGTTTCATGTCGACGCCGCTTGAACGGAGACTCGCGACCCGGCTCGGCCTGCCGCTCTACGGATGCGATCCGGCGCTCTCCCATCTCGGCGACAAGAGCCATGGCCGGGAAGTGATGCGGGAAGCCGGGGTTCGGATCGCCGACGGATTCGAGCATCTTCGCGACGAAAACGACGTGGCCGGAGCGCTCACGGCGCTCAAGGCGCGGAACCCGGAACTCCAACGGGCCGTGGCGAAACTGAACGAGGGATTTTCCGGCGAAGGGAACGCCGTGTTCCGCTACGACGGTGCGCCGGAGGGGGCCGGATTGGCATCCTGGGTCCGCGATCAGCTTCCCGCGCGGCTCCGGTACGAGGCACGCGGGGAGAACTGGGAGACCTACATCGCCAAGTATCGGGAGATGCGGGGGATCGTCGAAGCCTTCATCGAAGGCGAAGTGAAACATTCGCCGACGGCGCGTTACCGGATCAACCCGGTCGGCGAGGTCGAGACGATCTCGGTCCAGGATCAGGTCCTCGGGGGTGATTCCGGACAGGTCTATCTCGCGTGCCGGTTCCCGTCGGACGACGGCTACCGCCTCGACATCCAGGAACAAGGCCGTCGCGTGTCCGCGTTGCTGGCCGAGCGCGGTGTCCTCGGGCAGGTGGGCATCGACTTCCTGTGCTGCCGGCGGACCGAAGGCTGGGAGAATTTCGGCATCGAGATCAACATCCGCAAGGGCGGTGCAACCCACCCGTTTCTCATGTTGCGGTACCTGACCGACGGCCGATACGATCCGGAAACCGCCACGTTCCGAACCCCGTCCGGCGAGCTCCGCGCCTTCTTCGCGTCGGACAACGTGCAAAAAGACGAATACTGCGGGCTGTCGCCCGACGATCTCGTCGACATCGCCGTGGAGAACGACATCCATTTCAACAGCACGACGCAGAAGGGAGTCGTCTTCCATCTGATCGGCGCGCTCTCCCGCTACGGGAAGCTGGGCATGTTGTCCATCGGCGAAACGCTCGAAGGGGCCGAGCGGCAGTACCACGAGACGCTTGCGATCCTGGACCGGGAGGCCCGGCACTGATGGAGCGCGTCATCGGTGACGTCTCGAACCCGAACGGCCCGACGCTGTTCACGATCGGAGGGATCCATGGAAGCGAACCGGCGGGAACCCACGCCGCCGAACGCGTCGTCTCCCGGCTCGAAGCCGAGCGCCGCGACTTCCGGGGACGCTTCCTTGCGGTTCGCGGCAACCTGCAGGCGCTCGAAGCCGGACGGCGGTATCTCGACCGCGATCTGAACCGCATGTGGGCCGGACCTCCCCCGGTCGAAGCGCGGGATTTCACCGAGATGCTGGCGCTGAAGACCCTCCTCGAAACGGCATCGCGCGAATCGGGCCACGGCTTCCGCGTCCTCGATCTCCATACGACATCGGGTCCGACGATGCCGTTCTTCTGGCTCATTCCCTCCCCCGGCGTCCGCGAAGCGCTCGAGCCGCTTCCCATACCCGTCGTCTACGACCCGATGAAGCGCATGTCGTCGACGCTGGCCCATCACGTGGCCCGTACCGGGCACAGCGTGCTCCTGGCCGAAGGCGGACAGCACGCCGAGCCCGCCGCCGTCGACCACCTCGAAGCCGTCCTCTGGATCGTCCTCGTTCAGATGCGTTGCCTCGATTTGAATGCGCCGGAATACGCGCGGTCGATCGCCCTTCTCCGCGCCGCCACCGGAGGCGAACGCGCTCTCTATCACATCGTGGGGAAACACACCGTCCTCGACGGCGACGACTTTCGCATGCGTCCGGGTTACCGGAGCTTTCAACCGGTGAAGGAGGGCCAACACCTCGCCGACGACCAGAACGGACCGATTCGGGCGCCCGTTTCCGGACACATCCTCATGCCTCTGTACACGCCGCCTTGCGACGATGGGTTCCTGATCGTGAGGAAAAGCGGAGAATGGCCGGATTGAGCGGAGGTCCGGCGGAGGCGGGCTCGAACTTTCCGGGAACTGAATCCCCGTTTCTTCGTACTGAAGACATGGAAATTCTCCAGGATATCCGCTACGGCTTCCGCGCCATGCGCCGGAACGCCCTGTTGACCATCGTGGCGGCCCTGGCTCTGGCCGTCGGCATCGGGCTGAAACACGACGGCGTTCGGCCTCGTCAACGCGGTACTCATCAAGGGACTGCCGTTCGAAGACGGACACGAGATCGTGCATCTCAACTCGACCGGGCCCAACGGAGGAATGCAGGGCGTCTCGTATCCGGATCTCGAGGATTGGCGGGAACGCGCCCGCTCCTTTGACGGGTTGGCGGCTTTCGGCGGAGCGTCGGTCAACCTGAGCGACGACGAGCGGTTCCCCGAGAACATCAACGGGACGCGGGTCGACACGAACGTCTTCGACGTCGTCGGCCAGCCGGTCATCGTCGGCCGGAACTTCGCGCCCGAAGATGGCGGGCCCGACGCGAACCGCGTCGCCCTCATCGGAGAAGACGTCTGGGAGCGGCGGTTCGGCCGTGACCCGGAGATCGTCGGAACGACGATCCGCGCCAACGGTTTTCCCTACGAGATCATCGGGATCATGCCCACCGGGATGGAGTTCCCCAACAATTCCGAATTCTGGTTCCCGATCCGCGAAGACCCGTCGCTCGAGGACCGGCAGAATCGGGGTTTCCAGGTCGTCGGCCGTCTGGGGAACGGCGTCTCCATCACCGAGGCGGAAGCCGAAATGGAAACGATCGCCGCCTCGCTCGCCGACGCTTATCCGGAAACCAACGAACAGGCGGGGGCGGCTATCCGCACCTCGCCCGAGTTCTACAATGGCGGCGAGATCCGCGTGGTCTTCCTCGTCCTGATGGGCGCGGTCTCGTTCGTTCTGCTGATCGCCTGCACCAACGTCGCGAACCTCCAGTTGACGCAGGCACTCCGGCGAACCGGAGAGACCTCGATCCGGACTGCGCTCGGCGCAAGCCGGGCGCGACTTGTCCGCCAGATGCTCACCGAGAGCTTGCTGCTGGCCCTGCTCGGCGCCCTGCCCGGTCTCGCCCTGGCGTTCGCCGGCATCCGATTGTTCGACCTGGCCGTCGCGCCCATCGAGGGAAAGCCCTACTGGATCGATTTCTCAATGGACTATCGCGTCCTGGGCTACCTCCTCCTGGTATCGGTCGGGACCGCGCTCTTCTTCGGTCTCGTGCCCGCAATCCGCGCCTCGCGGGCCGACATCAACACCGTGCTCAAGGACGGTGGCCGCAGCACGTCGGCCGGGATGTCGACACGGCGCTGGATCGGCGCGCTGGTCGTCGCCGAGATCGCGCTGACGTTGGTCTTGCTGGTCGGCGCCGGCGTGATGTTCAGAAGTTTCCTGAACCTCCAACGAATTGATCTCGGCGTGGAGACGGGCGCGCTCATGACTGCCCGCATCCAGTTGTCCGCCGCCGATTACGAGGAAGAAAGCGACCGGATCGCTTTCCAGGACCGTCTCCTCGAGAACCTCGAACAAGCTCCGGGAATCGAGCGGGCGGCGATCGCTTCGAACGCGCCGGGAATGGGAGCGATGGTCCGCCGCCTCAGTATCGGGGGCCGGGAACTTGCGGGCATCGACGGCGCACCCCGCATGGTCGACGTCGTGGCCGTCAGCGCGGGATTCTTCGAGACCTTCGAGGCAGACCTGCACGGCGGCCGGGCGTTCGATACGGCCGACGGCGGCGAAGGTTCGCGTGTGGCCATCGTGAACCAGACGTTCGCGGACGAGTACTGGCCAGGCGACGAAGCTCTCGGGCAGACGCTCAATCTCGGCGAGGGTGAGGAAACCGATACGGTTCGAGTCGTCGGCGTCGCCGGATCGATCCGGCAGCGCGTCGAACAAGGCGCCGAGATCGAAGGCGTCCCGCCCACGGTGTACATACCCTACCGGGAGCAACCCGTATCCGTCGTCACCGTCATTGCGCGCGGTCCCAACCCCGGCGCTCTCTCCGACGGGATCCGTGCCGCCGTGCTCCGCGTGGACCCAAACCTGCCGACCACCGACGTCCGCACGTACGATCAGTGGCGGATCGAACGCACCTGGGTCTACCGCGTCTTCGGCAGCGTGTTCGCGATCGCGGCCTTCATCGCGCTGGTTCTCGCGTCGGCCGGTGTGTTCGGCGTAACGTCGTACTCCGTCGATCAACGGACGTCGGAAATCGGAGTGCGGATGGCTCTCGGGGCGACCTCGCGTCACATCTTGTGGCTCGTGGCGCGCACGAGCATGCGGCAGCTCGCGATCGGCGTCGTGCTCGGCGGGGTCGCGGCGTTCGCGGTGACGCGCGTGCTGGCTTCGTTCATGTTCGGCGTGGGAACGAGCGATCCGTTGACGTTCGCGGCCGTCATCGCGGCGCTGGCTCTGGTTGCGGCGGCGGCATCGATCATCCCGGCGCGGCGCGCGATGCAACTCGACCCTCTCGAGGCCTTGCGGGTGGAGTAGGCCACACCGCAACAAAGCGCAACACGTTCCGCGCGCGCGGCCGCGAACGTTCTCCCTATCATGCCGTCAAACTCGTGGCATACACGGGAGGACCCATGAAACACACGACGCTCGTGGCGGCCGTCGCCGCCATTCTCTTGATGCACGTTCCGGCATCTGCGCAGGGCGGCCCCGGATTTCTCTTTTCCCAACCACGAGTATCGGTCGCCGCCAAGGCGGGTTACAGCTTTCCCCAGACGGGGCGCGAACTGTTCGCCTTCAGCCGCGAAGAGTTCACGCTGGGCCGCGCGGACTTCCGAAGCCCCTATTACGGTGCCGAGGCCGCCTTCAGCGCAACCGAGCAGCTCGACGTCGTCGTCGACTTCGGATGGTCGCGGAGCCGGGCCGACTCCGAGTACCGGGACTTCGTCGATCTGGATGGATTCCCGATCGAGCAGGAAACCGTGTTCGAACGGTCGACGCTCGGGTTCGGCGCCCGGTACTACCCGCTCGATCGCGGCCGCCAGGTGGGGCAGTTCGCATGGGTGCCGGCCGCGGTTTCCCCGTTCGTCGGCGGGGGCGTCGGCGTCCAGTGGCACGCGTTCCGGCAGAACGGGGACTTCATCGACTTCGACACGTTCGACGTCTTTTCCGACAACCTCGAGACCACCGGCGTCGCGCCCGTCGCCGACGTTCGCGCGGGTGTGGACATCGCCCTCACCCGGCAGGTGTTCGTCACCGGCGAAGCCCGGTACCGCTTCGGGACGGGACGGACCGGAGACGACTACGTCGGCTTCGACGACATGGACCTCTCCGGGCTCGTGGCGCTGGTCGGCATCGGCTTCCGGTTCTAGTATGCTGAACGAAGGGATAAGGAACGATTGAGGATACAGACCATGTGTACGCTCCAAAGGGTATCGCGATTCCTGGCCATTGCCGGGGCCGCTTTTTTGTGTCCCGAACCCCTTCCGGCTCAGGATGCCTCCGAATGGCAGGCGTTCTACGGTTGCTGGACGCCGGCGGAAGCGGCGAGCGAGGTTGTTCTCTGCTTCAGTCCCGCTGGGGACGGAGTGGAGCTCGTGACCGTCGTCGACGGCGTCGTGGTTTCCAGCGAGGTCCTCGTCGCCGACGGCCAGCCGCGATTGACCGAGGCCGCCGAGTGCACCGGGTCGCGGGAGGTCCGGTTCTCTTCCGACGTCCGCCGCGTCTTCACGCGTTCGTCGCTCGAATGCGGGGAAGGCCCCAGAACCGGCGCCGGCGTGATGGCCTTCGTATCACCCACCCGGTGGGTGGACGTCCGTGCTCTCGAGCTCGGCGGCGAACCTGCCGTCTGGGCGGAAGAATTCGTACACGTCGATCGGGGTTGGTACGGCGAGCACGGGATTCGGGATGCGGCCGGGGCCAACGTGGCGGCGGTCCGGGAACGGCGCGTCGTCTCGGCCGCTCCCATCGACACCGCCGATGTCGGCGAGGCCCT
>CAZTTI010000447.1:0-3233 GCA_964615925.1 uncultured Solibacteraceae bacterium | reverse complement strand
CAACCTGTTCAACATTTCATTCGTGGTTGGCACCGCCGGTCTCGTCCGTCCACTCGCGGTCGCCCCCGAGATCCTCTCCCGGGACATGCCCATCATGTTGGCGCTGACGATCTCCCTGTTCCTCTTCGGCTATGGGTTCCGCGGGCCCGGCCGGATCAGCCGGGTCGAAGGAGGCGTGCTGGTCGCGGTGTGGGCCGCGTATGTGCTCTGGATGGTCGTCCCGCCGGCTTGACGGTCCGGCTGTCCGTCGATTGACGCCTTTCGAGGCCGAGTGTATAGTGATTCACTATGAAACGTGAGGTATTGCCCATTCCCGTGGACAGGGATATCGACGATGCCGTGCGGGAGGGGGCGGCGGCGACCGGGTTGACGCTCGCCGATGTGATGCGGCAAGGACTACGGCACGGCGTGCCGGCGTTCGTTCAGCGGTTGCGCCGGGCGGGCGTGGAGCGCCCACCCCGGTGCCTGGCGTATCTGGACGAATATCCTCGCTCCCAGGTTCCCGCGAAAGGTTACAAGGCGGCGTTGCGCGAGAAATTAGCCCAGAAGCATGACGGCCCGAATCGCTGACGCCGGGTTCATCATTGCGCTCAACAGCACCAACCGAGCCGAACGCGCATGGGCGCGCGGCGTCCTGCAAAAATGGAAGGCTCCCTTCATCACGTGTGAAGGGGCCCTGATCGAGGCCGCGCACTTCTGCTCTCCCCGGTTGATCGCACGCCTCATCGAAGACGGCGATTTCATGGTGGCTTTCGAGCTCGCCGAACAGGTCGGTCCCGTGCGGGCTCTCCTGGAAAAATATGAGGATCAGGCCATGGATCTGACCGATGCCTGCCTTGTGCGGATGAGCGAACTGTTTCCCGATTGCGCCGTCTTTTCCGTCGACGGAGATTTCAAAGTGTACAGGCGGTTTCGAGATCGGACGATTCCGACCGTCTATCCTCCGGACCTCGAATAATCCACCACGATCCGGCCTGACGGACTCTCTGATCGAAGCGCTGATCGCACGTAAATCGCATCGCCTGTTGGACTCCGGCCCCCGGCGACGCCATAATGCAGGGCACGTTTCGGCGGATGCACATGCTCTTCCTCCAACTTCCCTTTCACGGAATCGATCCGGTCATCTTCGGCCTCGGCCCCATCGAACTGCGCTGGTACGGGTTGATGTACGTCTTCGGCTTCATCGCCGCGTATTTCGTGATGCGGCGGGCGATCCGGCAGCGCGAGGAAATCCGGCTGACCGAAAACGATCTCTACGATCTGCTGTTCTACCTGATCCTGGGCGTGATGGTGGGGGGGCGGCTCGGGTACATCGTCTTCTACGACCTGGGGTCGTATCTGGCGAATCCGGCCTCGATCGTGGCCGTGTGGCGCGGCGGGATGTCGTTTCACGGGGGGTTGATCGGCGCATTTGCCGGAGCCCTGTTCATCGTTCGGCGCCGGGGTTGGAACTTTCTCGTGGTGGCCGATCTGGGGGCCATCGGGGCTCCGATCGGGCTCGGCCTTGGCCGGCTTGGGAACTTCATCAACGGGGAACTCTACGGGAGGGAGACGTCGCTTCCATGGGCGATGGTATTTCCCGGCGGGGGCGACGTGGGGCGGCATCCCTCGCAGATTTACGAATTCCTGCTCGAAGGCGTCTTTCTCTTCTTGTTCGTGGGGTGGGTGTATCGCCGGCGCCTGGCGCCGGGAGGGGCTTTCTGGGCGTTTCTCGCCGGGTACGGCGCCGTCCGGTTCCTCGTCGAGTTCGTTCGGGAACCGGACGCGCACATCGGTACCGACCTCGGGCCGTTGACGCGCGGCCAGCTTCTCAGCCTGCCGCTGCTCGTGGCTGGTACCGTGTTGCTCGTTCGCTGGTGGGGAACGTCTTCCGCGGCTACCGCGGCTCCACCAAATCTCCGCGGGAAACGGCGTCCTCGGAGTAGGTGACGAGCGCGGTCGCGGCGCGTTCCTGGACCTTCAGGACGATCAATTCCCCGAAGACCTTGCGTTGGGCGGCCAGCAAGCGGGCGGTTTCGCCCGAGATGTGGCCGAACTGATCCACCGCGATCGGGCGGGAGATCAGCATCACGTCCCCGGCCTCGATGCCATCGCGGGTTCCGAGGTCGATGTAGACGATCTCGCCTTCGCCGCTGACGCCCGCGGACAGCCGGCCCGGGCCATTTTCGGAGGACCGGCCGGCGATACCGGTGCTGGTCCCGAATTCCTTGTCGATGCTCATGTGCAGGGAGAGCGCGGCCGCCACGGCGCCGGTCACCTCGCCGGAACCCCTCATGGTCGCGCTGAATTCACGCCCGGCCTCGGGTTCGGGTACGGTGATCTCGGCGAACGGAATGAGCGAATCCCCGATCCCCAATCCGTCGCACGAATTCATGATCCGGGCCATGGCGAAGTTGTTCTGTACCGTGACGGTTTCCAACTGCGCGATCTCCAGGTAGTGCCGGCCGAGGTCGCCGACCCGATCACGCGGGCTGTCGACGTCCCGGGTGGGCCGGATCGCGGTGAACCGGTCGCCCGGTTGGACTCCGTCCGACGCGCCCCGGTCGATGTAGACATAGTCTCCCCGGACGGCGAAATACCCTTCGGTGGACGTGCCCGGAGCGCGGGCGATGACGGCCGGTGTCCCCGTAATTGCGTTCGCCGAGATGAATCCCGAACAGTAGAGATCCGTCGTCTTCACCGTGGGCGCCGCCGGAACCGGCGGCGGATCGAAGACGATGGGCGCTTCGGAGACATCGGGTTCGGGCGTGAGATTGGGAAGTTGCACGGGAACCTGTGCCTGCTGGGGTTCCGGCTCGGGCTCCGGGGGCGGCGGTGGCGCAACCTCGGAGATCTGCTGGACTATCTGGATCAGAATGATGTCTTCCGGGTAGATCCAGTGCGGATTGATGATGTGCTCGTTGATCTCCCACAACTGGGGCCAGAGGAGGCCGTTGTCCATGTACATCACGGCCAGGCCCCAAAGCGTGTCGCCCGGCTGGACCACGTGGGTCTGGAAGTTCTCCGTGTTCGATGGCGATTCGTTGGCCGTCCAATGGCCGTCGCGTTCCGTGAGGTTCGTCGGCGGCGCCCCCTGCTCCGGAATCGGCACCTGGCTGAGGGCCGTGGCCGGGAACAGGCTGGAAAACGCCACCGTAACGAGCAACTTCTTCATGATTCTCCCCTTCTTCTGGAAGGCATTCGCGTCTCGTCGATCTCCGCTGACCGGAGAGGCCCGTAATGAGGCTCCCTTT
>CAZTTI010000446.1:0-2894 GCA_964615925.1 uncultured Solibacteraceae bacterium | reverse complement strand
GCTGCGGTTCGTTTCGGGGAGGCGGACTTCAGGGCGGACTCTACCGTCCTGGCTCCCGGATCCAGATGCACGCGACAGGGATCAGGATCGTGGCGCCGGCCACGATCCACGACACCGCGGCCAATCCTCCGCGGTTGAATGCGAAGGCGGATGCCGCCGTGATCAGCGCGATTCCGAGCTGGGACGCGGCGTTCCGCACGGCGACGTACGATCCGCGGCCATGGGCATCCACCAGCTCGGTCGTCACCGCGTGCAACGGGCCCTGACGGGCGGAAGCCGCGACGCTCAGCAACCCGATCAGGACGAACAGGCCCGCTCCCCACCCCACCCTGGGAGCGGCCAGGAAAAACAACGGAAGAAGGAGGTTGGCGAGCCGGATGACGGAGAGCTTGCCAATGCGGTCGGCGATCCAGCCGGAAACGGGGGACGTCGCGGCCGCCGTCGTCCCCGCCGCCATGAACAGCAGCCCGATCGATTCGATTCCCACGCCCTCGGACGCAAGCCATGGGCCAAGGTAGGTGAGGAATCCCACCAGTCCTCCCGACGTCAAGAGGGCGGCCACGATTCCGGCCAGCCGGTCAGGGCGCCGGAAGTGGTTCCAGATCGGTTCGCGGTGTCCGGCGCGCAGCGCCGTTCCTTCCGGAGGGAGGAGAAACATCGAGAGGGCGAGGACGCCAATCGCCCCGACCGTGAGCAGTCCGAACACCACACGCCAGGAGTAGTTCGCCGTGAGCACCGTCCCCACCGGGATGGCCACGACGAACGCGGCGAAATACGCCATCGAGACGATGCCCATCGCCTTGCCGCGTTGGGTATAGGGATAGAGGTCCGCGGTGAACGACAGGGCAAGCGTCGACAGGGCTCCTCCGGCCAGGCCGGTCAGGAGGCGCGCGGCGATCAGGGTGCTAAGATAGGAACTTTGATAGGTGATGAGAGACGCTACCGCGAAGAGGGCGAGCGCGTACCCGATCAACGATCGGCGCCCGAAGCGGTCGGAGATGGGCCCAACGAGAAAAGCCGAAAAAGCCGCGGCCAGCGCGTAGACCGTCACGATCAGTCCCGCCGTACCGGCCGAGACGCCGACGTCCCTGGCAATTCTGTCCAGAAGGGGCGGAATCATCTGGGTGTCGGAAACGCCGAGAAAAAGGACCCCGGACAGGATCAGGGCTCCTCTCCAGTGGAATCGGGAAGCGCTCGGATCCGGCGGCACCGGCGGATTCTACCATGTGGTGGGAACCCGTCTTCGAATCGATGACGGGTTTGATCGAAGAGGGTTTGATCGAAGAGGGGAGGTTGATTGAAGAGCGAGTTCGGAGACCCGGAAATCATTCGCGAGAAGATCGAGCTCATTCCCGGAGAGCTGCCGATCCTCCCGCTTCGCGATACTGTCATCTTCCCGACCGCGGTGATGCCGCTGACGGTGGGCCGCGACAGCTCCGTTCAACTGGTCAACGAGGTGCAGGACGGCAACGGTCTGCTGGCCGTCGTCACCCAGCGCGAGAAGCGCGTCGACACGCCGGGCCCCGAAGACCTCTACGAACACGGGACCGTGGCCGTCGTCCACCGGGTCATGCGGACGCCGGAGGGAAACCTCTTCGTGATCATCATGGCGATCGCGCGGATGAGAATCGTCGAGTTCGTCCAGTTCGAGCCCTACCTGAAGGCCCGGATCGACGTGGTGGCCGACACCGGGGAAGACGAGTCCGACGTGGAGTTCCAGGCCCTGCGTCGCAGCGTCCTCGGACAGTTCGAGCGCGTCGTGAAGCTCTCCCCCCAGCTTCCCGACGACCTCCAGACCTTCGTCATCAACATCGATGAGTCCGGCCGCCTCGCCGACTACATCGCGACGAACCTCCCGAACCTTTCGGTCATCTCCCGGCAGTTCGTGCTGGGCCTTCCCAGCCCGAGGGAGCGGCTGCAATTCCTCAATACGGAGCTGGCGAAGGAGCTGGAGGTCCTGGAGCTTCGCACGAAGATTCAGAGCCAGGTCGAGGAGGAGGTGGGGAAGACGCAGCGGGAGTATTTCCTTCGCGAACAACTCCGCGCGATCCAGAAGGAGTTGGGCGAGATCGACAGCACCGAGCAGGAGATCGAGGAGATCCGCTCCGAGATCGAGGGCGCTGGCATGTCGGAGGAGGCCCGGAAGGAAGCCGAGCGCGAACTCCGGCGGCTGGAACGTATGCCGCCGGCGGCCGCCGATTACACGGTGACGCGAACCTATCTGGACTGGCTCGTCAGCCTGCCGTGGAACGTGCTGACGCGGGAGAAAGTCGACATCGCGCGGGCGCGCGAGATCCTCGACCGCGATCACCACGACCTGGAGAAGATCAAGGATCGCATTCTCGAATACCTGTCCGTGCTCGAGCTGAAGCCGGAAGGGAAGGCGCCGATCCTCTGTTTTGTCGGTCCTCCTGGCGTCGGAAAGACGTCGCTAGGGCGGTCGATCGCCGAAGCCATGGGACGCAAGTTCATCCGGATGTCGCTGGGCGGAATGCGCGACGAGGCCGAGATCCGGGGTCACCGGCGGACCTACATCGGCGCCTTGCCCGGACAGATCATCCAGGGAATCCGCCGCGCTGGATCGCGCGATCCTGTCTTGATGCTGGACGAGATCGACAAGCTGGGAGCGGACTTCCGCGGCGACCCCGCCGCGGCGCTCCTCGAAGTGCTCGACCCGGAGCAGAACTCGACGTTCCGGGATCACTACCTGGATGTGGCGTTCGACCTTTCACGCGTCTTCTTCATCACGACGGCCAACGTCGGGGACACGATTCCGTCTGCGCTGAGAGACCGGATGGAGACCATCGAGCTTCCCGGGTACACCGAGGAGGAGAAGGTGGAGATCGCGCGGCGATTCCTGGTTCCCCGTCAGCGGGAGGCGAGCGGGCTCGGGG
>CAZTTI010000445.1:0-4672 GCA_964615925.1 uncultured Solibacteraceae bacterium | reverse complement strand
CGAGCACTTCGAAGACGGCACGTTCCCGATGGAACTGATCCCGGAGATGGCGGGCCTCGGCCTCATGGGCGCGAACCTGCCCGAAAAATACGGGGCGGCCGGAATGAACAACGTCGCTTACGGCCTCCTGATGCAGGAACTGGAAGCCGGCGACAGCGGGCTGCGCAGCTTTGCGAGCGTTCAGGGCGCGCTGGTCATGTACCCCATCCACGCCTTCGGCAGCGAGGAACAAAAGGACCAATGGCTTCCCATGCTGGCAAAAGGCGAGAAGCTCGGGTGTTTCGGCCTGACCGAGCCGGACCATGGATCCGATCCCGGGGGAATGGAGACGCGCGCGCGCCGGAAGGGGAACGGCTGGGTGCTTTCGGGCACCAAGCGTTGGATCACCAACGGATCCATTGCCGATATCGCCATTGTCTGGGCGAAGGACGACAATGGTGAAATTCAGGGATTCGTCGTGGAGTGCGACCGCCCCGGGTTTTCGACGGCGGACATCAAGAGAAAGCTGTCCTTACGCGCATCGGTCACCTCCGACCTCTACCTCGACGACGTCGAGGTTCCCGATTCCAATCGCCTGCCCGGATCGAACGGACTTCGGAGTCCCCTCGCCTGCCTCGACCAGGCACGCTACGGCATCGCCTGGGGCGCGCTCGGAGCGGCGATGTCGTGTTACGAGTGCGTCGTCGACTATGCCGCCGGCCGCACCCAGTTCGATCGACCGATCGCCTCGTTCCAGCTCGTCCAGGCCAAGCTTGCCGATATGTTGACGTCGATCACCAAGGGTCAGCTCCTGGCATGGCGGCTCGGACGTTTGAAAGACGAGGGGAAAGCCCACTACACGCAGACGTCGATGGCGAAACGAAACAACGTGCGCGTCGCCCTCGAAACCGCCCGCACCGCCCGCGACCTGATGGGGGCCAACGGGATCACGCTTGAATACCCGGTGTTCCGCCACATGGTCAACATGGAGTCGGTCTACACATACGAGGGAACCGACCACATGCACACGCTGATACTGGGAGAGAAGATCACCGGAATCAGCGCCTACCGATAACCACGCACTCCGAAAGAAGGCTTGCCGCCACGACGGCGGCGAGCTGCGCGGGGTGACCAGGCACGATGCCGCGTCAGGTCACCCCGCGCAATCCGGCTGCAAAATCTCCAGGGTCCCCTACTTCGGCTGCTTCACCATCCTCAAATAAGGCTTCAGCGCCTTCCACCCTTCCGGGTATTTCGCCTTGGCTTCTTCGTCCGACACGGCCGGGACGATGATGCAGTCGTCGCCGTTTTTCCAGTTGGCCGGCGTGGCCACCTTGTGCGCGGCCGTGAGCTGGATCGAGTCGATGACGCGCAGCAGCTCGTCGAAGTTGCGTCCGGTCGTCATCGGGTAGGTCAGGATCAGCTTGAGCTTTTTGTCGGGCCCGAGGACGTAGACGTTGCGGACCGTCATGTTGTCGGCCGCGGTCCGTCCTTTCGCATCGCCGGACTCGCTCTCGGGGAGCATGTCGTAGAGCTTGGACACCTTCATGTCGGCGTCGGCGATCATTGGATAGTTGGGCGCGACGCCCATCGTCTCCGCGATGTCCTTCGACCACCCCTTGTGGTCTTCGACCGAATCGACGCTCAATCCGATAACCTTGACGTTCCTCTTGTCGAATTCGGGCTTCAGCTTCGCGACCGCCCCGAGCTCGGTCGTGCAGACCGGCGTATAGTCTTTCGGATGGGAGAACAGGACGGCCCACTTGTCTCCGATCCAATCGTGAAACTTGATCTGGCCCTCGGTCGTGTCAGCGGTAAAATCCGGCGCGGTGGCGCCCAGGCGAAGCGGCATGATTCTCTCCTTCTTGATGAAACGGATCCGCCGGGTAAGATGGCATTAGGACCCGGGTCCATCATTACACGGCTTTTGGGAGCCGGTGTCAAAGGCGGCGTTCGAAGGCCGTTTGCCTCCCGCGTTCGGGAAATGGTAAAAAAGAGGTTTGGATCGAGGGCGGCAACGTCCCCGGCCCGCGTGTCCCGTTCGTCTAGCCTGGTCTAGGACACAGGCCTTTCACGCCTGCGACACGGGTTCAAATCCCGTACGGGACGTCGCTCGCACCTAACCCGAGGTGGTGGTGCCCAAGAAAAGTCTTGGCCAGCATTTCCTGACCGACCCGGCCATCCTCGAACGCATCGTCGATTTCTCTGGCGTGGGAACAGGGGACCACGTGGTCGAGATCGGACCCGGCCTCGGCACGCTGACCCGATCCCTGGCCCGGCGGGTCGAAACCGTGACGGCGATTGAAATCGACCCCGGCCTGGTTCAGGGCCTTCGGGCCAAGCTCCCCGGCAACGTCGAGATCGTCGAAGCCGACGCGCTCGACGTGGATTTCCGGACCATCGGCCCCTCTCCCTGCCACGTCGTCGCCAACCTGCCGTACAACGTCGCCACTCCCCTGATCGAACGTTTCGTCCGGGCCCGGGATTGTATCCAATCGGTGACGATCCTCATCCAGAAAGAAGTCGCCGACCGGATCCTGGCCCGCCCGGCAACGCCAGACTACGGCGTCCTCACCGTCGGCGTTCAGTACTTCGCCGACGTCGACCGCGGCTTCGTTCTCGCCCCCGGAGCCTTCCGCCCGCCGCCCAAGGTCCACTCGAGGGTGATCCGTCTCCGGTGGAAGCCCGGCGTCGTTGACAACCCCGCATTCCTCCGGTTCGTCCGTGGCGCGTTCGCCGCACGCCGGAAGACGCTCGCCAACAACCTGGGCGCGATGTGGCCCGAACTGGACCGGAAAACGATTCTGGACGCAATCACAACGACGGGACACGCCCCGCCGGTTCGCGCCGAACGGGTCTCGATCGAAGATCTCTCGCGCCTGTTCACCCGGCTTTCAGGGACCTGACGGGACCCTATCGGTCTCGTACCGCGCCTATAATGGCGTTCCATGAGCCGGACACTTGAAGTGGTCCCCCTCGGGGGGCTGGGCGAATTCGGGATGCACATGATGGCGTTCGCCTACGGCAACTCCATCATCGTCGTGGACTGCGGCATTTTGTTCCCCGAGCCGGAGTTGCTGGGCGTTGACATCATCGTCCCCGATGTCTCGTTTCTCGTCGAACACAAGGACAAGGTCCGGGCCATTATCCTCACCCACGGCCACGAAGATCACATCGGCGCCCTGCCCTTCGTCCTCCCTCAGATTCCGGCGCCGGTTTACGGGAGCCCGTTCACGCTCGCGCTGGTGCGGCGGAAGCTCGAAGACCACGACCTCGTCGACGAGGTGGAACTGCGAACGATCCGCCCGCGTGACACGCTCGAACTCGGCGATTTCACCGTCGAGACCATCGCCGTCACTCACTCGATCGTCGACTCGCTCGCCCTGGCGATCCGGACGCCCGTTGGCCTCGTCATTCACACCGGGGACTTCAAGATCGACCACTCTCCGATCGACGGGGTCCATTTCGATCTCCACGCCTTCGCCGCGTACGGCCGCGAGGGTGTGCTGGCTCTGTTCTCCGACAGCACGAACGCGGAACGCAGCGGCTACACGCCTTCGGAACGCGCGGTCGAAGGGCGGTTCGACAGCATCTTTGCGTCGGCGAAGGGCCGGATCGTCGTCACCTGTTTCACTTCGGCCATCCCGAGGATCCAGATCATCCTCGACGCGGCCAAACGGCACGGGCGCAAGGTCGCTTTCCTCGGCCGCCGCATGTTGGCCAACACCGATGCCGCGCGTGAACTGGGATCGCTCGAAGTCCCTCCCGGCGTCGTCATCCGCCCCAAGGACATCCGTTCATTTGCTCCCGATCAGGTCGTCGTCATCGTCAGCGGATGCCAGGGCGAACCGATGTCGGCCATGGCCCGGGTGTCGATCGACCGCCACAAGGACCTGGCGCTCGCGCCGGGAGACACCGTGGTCCTCTCCTCGCGGATGATCCCCGGGAACGAACGTGCGATCGGGAGAATGATGGACCACCTCTACCGCCGCCACGTCCACGTCCTCTACCAGGACGGAACAACGCCGCCGGTCCACGTCAGCGGCCATGCCAGCGCCGAGGAACTCCGCCTCATGATGCTCATCACGCGGCCGAAGTTCTTCGTCCCGATCCACGGCAGCTACCGCCATCTCCATCGCCACGCCGAGCTGGCCGAGTCGAGCGGCCTCATCCGGGGACGCGTCCTGATTGCCGAGACTGGCGACATCATTGCGATCGACGAAGAATCCATCGAGATCGCCGGGAAGGCCCCGGTGGGGCGGGTCCTCATCGACCAGGGGAGCCTCGAGGAGGTTGCCGACATCGTCGTTCGCGACCGGCGCCACATCTCCGAGGACGGCATCGTGCTTCCCGTGATCGTGATCAACAAGCAGACCGGCGAGCTGGAGCGGCCTCCGGAGGTGGTCTTCCGGGGGATGACGGTCGACGACGACGACCCGTTGATCGAAGAATGCCGCAAGCTGGTGGTCGAGACGATCGGAGAGGCGACCGTGGAGGAACGCGGGGACTGGGCCTTCATCAAGGAGACGATCCGCCGGGCGCTGAAGCGCTACATCAACCGCCAGATGTCGAAGCGTCCCTTGATCCTTCCCATCATCATGGAAATTTAAGTCCCGAGCCGAGTATCGCCGTTGGACGTCATTCAGGCCATCGTCCTTGGAGCAGTCCAGGGAATCACCGAGTTCCTGCCGAT
>CAZTTI010000444.1:0-15432 GCA_964615925.1 uncultured Solibacteraceae bacterium | reverse complement strand
TCCTCGCGAATCGCCACGATGTGGACCACGACTTGCTCGGGATCGTCCAGGACTTCAACGCGATCGGAAACCTTCAGGTCCTTGATGCGAAGGTTCTCGTTCATGTGCAACTCGCTCACGTCGCACTCGATCGTGTCGGGGATGTCGCCGGGAAGGCACTCGACCTCAATTTCGCGGATGACTGCGTCGAGAAGCCCACCGTCGGTTTTCACGCCGATCGGGGTCCCGACGAAGTGCACGGGAACCGTTACGGTCAGCTTCTGGTCCATGGCGATCCGCTGAAAGTCCGCGTGGATGAAATCTTCCTTGACGGGATCGACCTGCCAATCCCGGAGGATGACGTTGTCGGTGCCCACTCCCTCGATCTCGAGATTCAGGATCGTGTTCCGGCCGGCGTGCGACCGCAGCAACCTGATCAGGTCCTTGGGGTCGACCGTCACGGCCACGTTGTCCGCCCGGCCGCCGTAGACGATGCCCGGGACTCCCCCTTTCCGTCGCAACCTGCGGGACGCGCCGCTCCCGAATTCGGGCCGGCTCTTCGCGATGACCGTCATTTCCGCCATTTCTTCTTCCCTCGCACCCGGGTCGCCCGGGCGTCACTGTCAATAACTGAGAACAACCGGATTTCAGATGAACAATTCGCTGATGGAGGTCTCGTCATGAATGGACTCAATTGCGCTCGCAAGGAGCTTTGCCACGCTGAGCACGCGAATCTTTCCGCAACCCTGGGCCCCATCGTGAAGAGGAATCGTGTTGGTCACGACCAGCTCGTTCAGGGACGACTTCTCGAGACGATCGATCGCGGGGCCGGACAAGACACCGTGAGTGCAGCACGCATACACGTCCGATGCCCCGGCGTCCCTCAGCGCCTCGACGCTGTGCACCAGGGTTCCGGCGGTATCCACGATGTCGTCGACGATCAGAACATTCCTCCCCCGGACATCCCCGATCACGTTCATGACCTGTGTTTCGTTCGCCCCGGTTCGACGTTTATCGATGATGGCCAGCTCTCCGCCAAGGCGCTTGCTGAAGGCACGGGCTCGTTCGACTCCCCCCGCATCGGGGGAAACGACGGTCAGGTTCGAGAGCTTCGCCTCGTGAAAGTACTCGACGAGTACCGGGGCGGCGAACAGGTGATCCACGGGAATATCGAAGAACCCCTGGATCTGCGCGGCATGGAGATCCATCGTGAGCAGCCGGTCCGAATTCTTCGCAAGGGCATCCGACACGACCTTCGAGGAGATCGGCACACGCGGCTTGTCCTTCCGATCCTGCCGGGCATATCCGAAGTAAGGGAGGACGGCCGTGATTCGGCGCGCCGAGGCCCTCCGGAACGCATCGATCATCAACATCAGCTCGACGAGATTGTCGTTGACCGGCATGCACGTCGGCTGGACGACGAAAACGTCCGCGCCACGGACGTTTTCCTCTATCTGGAAGTAGAGCTCTCCGTCGGCAAAATGCGTCGTCGTGCACCTGCCGGTCTCGCACCCGAGATGGCTGCAAATTTCCGCGGTGAGCGCGGGGTTCGCGGTACCGGAAAAAACCTTCAGATCGTTGCTCATTGATTCAACGCCGTTCCGAACCCCACGGACCGGGCTCCGACGAACGGGATCAAACTGGGGCGGGAGGATTCGAACCTCCGAATGCAGGATCCAAAGACCTGTGCCTTACCGCTTGGCCACGCCCCAATCGCCATGTGGTTCACTTTCCGAATACTCGAGCGAAATATTCCCCGCGCCCGAGTGACCGGACGACCGAAACATCATAATCCCGGCCCAGAACGTCAGCGGCCGCCCGAGCACGCACCGGACCGTCGAAGCGGCCGAACACCGTCGCTCCGCTCCCGGAAATCGCCGCCCGGACCGCACCCGCCGCAAGCAAGCGCCCCTTGATCTCAGCCAGTTCAGGGAATCGCTGAAACAGAGGCAACTCGAAGTCGTTCAGACAGGATGCCGGGCCCGGCCCCCGCGCCCCCAAGTGCGGGACGAATCGGGCACAGAAACCCAAAATAGTAGTGTATTCATGGGTTTCCGTCAAGCCTTGCGTTCTCCGGGTGGTGTCCCGATCGAGCCACGAATAGGCGTCCACGGTAGAGACCGCCAGAGGCGGATGGACGAGCACATACCAGCGCGGCGCCTCGCGGCCAGCCTCCCCGACATCGAGCGGGAACAGGCAATCGCCCCGGCCGATGGCCAACGCGGCCCCCCCGAGGGCGAAAAACGGCACGTCGGAACCCATGCCCGCGAGAAGCGATTGGATCATCGAACCGGGCAGGGGAGCCCCATACCACCGCGCGAGCCCCATCAAGGTCACGGCCGCGTCGGCGCTTCCGCCGCCGAGCCCCGCTCCGTGGGGGACATGTTTGGTCAGGTGGATGTCGAGACGGACCTCGATACCGGTGGCTTCCTCGAACGCACGCACGGCCCGGACCACGAGGTTGGATTCGTCCGCTGGTCCCGACGTCGTCGTGAACCGAAAGCCCGCGGCCGGAACGACCCGGATCTCGTCGGCGAGGTCGATGGTTTGGAGGACGGTCCGCACCTCATGGTACCCGTCCGGGCGCCGTCCCAGCACCCGTAGTTCCTCGTTCAACTTCGCGAAGGCGCGCCACGTCACGGGCCCACCGGATGTGTCATTTTCCATCGGGCGCGCCGGGTCCGTCGGCGTGACAGGGGTCTGCTATCATCGGGTCGCCATTATGCCGCATCGGATATTGCTCGGAGGAGCCTTCCTGTACCTGACGACGGCAAACGTCGTCTGGCTGATGTGGGATCCCGGCCTGATTCCTCCGGAGGCTGGGGCCATCAGCGAATACGTCAACGGAGACCCCGAGTCCTTTCGGTTGGTCGAAGCGTTCCCGATTCCGAGCGGCGACATCACTCGCCTGTACCAGGTTCGGGCCGATTCCGAGAGGGTCGGATGAGGACGCTTCGGGAGGATGGCGCCCGGCCGGTTGGAGCCCGCGAACAGTTGGCCCTGGCGATCATCGTTCTCGCGATCGTGACGGCCTTCTCCTCCCGCGCCGTCTACATGGACGAACACATCTTCGTCACGCTCGGCCGCAGCGCGCTGGAGAACCCTCTCTACCCTTCGGACATCGAGTTCACATTCTTCGGCGTGACGGCCAACCTCGAAAGCCACACTCACCCTCCGGTGGGCGTCTACTATCTGGCGCTCGTTTCCGCCATCGCGGGAGACTTTCAGGAAAACGTCTACCGGATCCTGTTCGCGCCTTTTCCGATTCTGGCCGCGATCGCGTTCTATCGACTCGCGCAGCGCTTCACGGCATCACCGTTCGGCGTCGCGCTCCTGTTCGTGGCAAGCCCGGCCTTCTTCGTCATGAGCCCGACGCTCATGATGGACATCCCGATGCTGGCATTGTTTCTCGCGGGTCTCGACCAGTTCCTGGCTTCGGGCGAAGGCAACCGTTGGCGCCTTCTCGCAGCATCGGTCTGTTTCGTGCTGGCTGCGGGGACGGGTTACACGGTTCTCGTTCCGCTGGGATGCCTGTTTCTCTGGGTCCTGGTGACGCGGCCCAACGTTCCCGAACTGGGGGCGATCGCGGCGGCTCCAGCCGCTCTCGTCGTCTGGCAGGCTGCCATGGCGGCTCACTTCGGCCATGTCCCGATCACGTCCACGGTGGGATACTTTCTCGTTCAGGTCCGGTCGTCATTGGACAACGCAGCCCGAACGCTGAGTTTCCTCGGCGGAGTGTCGCTGCTACCGTGGGCCGGTACGGTACTCGTGGGCGGAACGCGGGCGTGGAAACTCGCCGCCGCACTCTCGAGCCTCATCGCCGCCCTCGCGATCAGTTTCCTCCTCGAGTGGCCGACGCCGGGGGCCCGCTTGTGGTACGCGCTGCTCGCGGGAGCGGGCCTCTTTCTCCTCGTCCGGGCGGCATCGGAAGCGTTACTGCGCCGCGACGAGCACGGGCGATGGACCGTCTTCCTTCTGGCCTGGATCGGATCGGTCCTGGTCTTCTTCGTCGTCGTCGGCGACATGGTCAACGCGCGGTACATGCTGCTCGCCCTGCCCGCCCTCCATCTCCTGGTCTTCGCGCACACCCGCCAGCGTCCGCTCGTCATCGCAACCGGATTGACGTTGGTCGTCTCGGCGGCAATCGGGATCGCCGACTACCGATTCGTGAATGCCTACCGCGACTGGGTGCGAGAAGTGTCCGAGCCCCTCGAGACCTCCGGCTTCCGGGTTTGGAGCGCAGCCGAGTCGGGCCTCCGCTTCTACCTGGAGGAAGCCGGGAGCGCGGTACTGGCCGCGGATTCTCTCGAGCCCGCCGGTGGCGACCTCGTCGTGCGGGATATGTTCGGTTACGGGCTGGCCGAGGATCTGAGCGTTCGACTGGTTCACGCACGAACCGACGCGCTCGCGGACCGGTATCCGATCCGAACGTTCAACATGGACGCGGGGGCAGGCTTCCATGACAGCCGGTTCGGACCCGTGCCCTACACGTGGTCGGCCGCGCCGTACGACCGGATCTCCATCTGGCAGCTCAGTCCGCTGGTGGAACGTCTGCCCCAGGAGTCCGGCGGACCGCAAGTCGTCTGGAGCGCCGAGGGTCCGGCCCTGATTCAGCAGAGCGACCGTCTCGTTTTCGCGTACGCTCGTCCCGAAGGGGCCGTTCTCCGCTACGAGATCGGCGAAGGAGCCGGGCACGCCATCCTGACCGACAACTCAATCGAGTTGGTGCGAGAATCCGAAGGGCCCGTATTGTGGCGGAACCTCCGGGTCGTTCCGCCCGGATTCGGGGAGCAGCCGTAGGCGAACCAGCAATGCTCGACTGGACAGGAGAACGATTCGTCCCGGGGGTGGACGACCCCGCCCTGGCATATGAACACGTCCACCGGTACGTGTTTGCTTGTCGATTCGCCGAGGGAAAGAGAGTCCTGGATCTCGGGAGCGGGGAGGGCTACGGATCGGCCCTGCTGGCGCGGAGCGCACGATCGGTCGTCGGCGTCGATATCGACGCGGAAGCCGTCCGCCATGCGCGAGACAAGTACTCGAATTCGAACCTGGAATTCGCCTGCGCGTCGGTCTCTTCACTGCCGTTCTCCGGCCCATTCGACCTCGTCGTGTGTTTCGAAACGCTGGAGCACATCGAGGAGCACGAGGCGCTGGTTTCCGAAGCACGGCGCGTGCTCGCCGCGGACGGATTGTTCATCGTCTCGACACCGGACAAGAACGCCTATTCGGACGGGCCGCATCAAGACAACCCCTACCACGTGCGGGAGCTCTATTTCGACGAGTTCAGGGAACTTCTCGAGAAAGCATTTCCCGACGTCCGGATGTTCGCGCAGCGCGTCTCGGCGGGTTCACGGATCTGGCCCATCGGGCCGGATTCCGCCTCCGCTGAGACCCGTGCCGACCACGCCGTGGTCCGCGCCGCGGAAGGGGGCCTGGAACCGGCATCGGCGGACGCCGGCGATCCGCTCTACTTTCTGGGCGTGGCGGGAGCCCACCTCGAGCCGGTGTCCGGAAGCGTTCTCATGGACGCCTCCGGCACGCTGCTCGAATCCCACGACGACACACGGAAACGTCTGGAGAACGACGTCCAGCTCGCGAAGGAGGACAAGGCCGCGGCTCTGGCATGGAAGGATTCCCACATCGCGGACCTGAACGAGGCGCTCGAGTGGCGCACGGCTCAAGTGAATGAGCTCGAACGGGCGCGGGCCCAAGACGAGGCTGAAGCGGCACGGTACGTCCAGCAGCTCGAGTCGGAGATCGGCCAGAAGAACGCCTTTATCGCAACTCTGGAGGTCCAGCTCCGGGACCAGATCCGTCGTGCGGAACTCGCGGAGCGCCCTCTGGCAACAAAGGCTATGGACTGGCTTCGCCGTCGAGTCCGGACAAGCCGGTGATGAATCACGCGCCGGACCCGCCCTCGGACAGTTTCAGATCCCGGACCGGCGGTTCGCCTTTCTCCGAAACGACGCGAAATCCGGTCGCAATGGGACCGCGCATGTGACCGTAGGTGGTGGAACGTTCGACGATTTCCAGGGCGAACGCGTTGTCGACCCAATCACAGTGTTCGTAGTTGTCCATGGAGCCGTCGGCGACGGCCGGGGAGAAATGGTAGTACCCGGACCTCAGATACGGCAAATCCATGACGAAATCCACCGAGACCCGGTCTCCGGCACTGCGCCCGGGCATCTCCTGGCCTTCGTAAAGCAGGTTCGTCCCGAAGACGTCTTCACCCAGGCGGTTGCGAAGCATGAAACCGACGTTCGGGCGGGAAACGTTCTCCACGAACTCCACGGAAACACGGACGCACACGCGATCCCCTTGCGCAGCACTTCCGGTCGGGTCTCCCTGGTGGTCGAAGATGCCGATCCCGACGATTCGGGCCCGGCCGGTCCCATAGCGCCGATCCACGTTCGGAAGCGCGTTGATGAACTTCGGGATTCGATCGAGCGCGTCGGGATGGACGTCGAGAGCAACCGATCCGGCGAGGGCTTCGCCGACGGGCCGCGAATCCATCAGCTCCCGGTTTCCCTTGGCAATCATGGCGGCCATGTATTCGGCCGCGACGTCGTCGGTCGGCCCCATCATGTGAACGCTGCCGTGGTCCATCCAGATCGTCGAGTCGGCCAATGTGCGCACGCTGGACAGGTCATGGGAAACGAACAGGATCGTGACCCCCCGCGCCTTCATGGCCTGGATCGTTCGAATACACCGTTGCTGGAAGTAGATGTCTCCAACCGCCAGGGCCTCGTCGACGATCAGCACCTCGGGATCGACGTGTATCGCGACGGCAAAAGCCAGCCGCACGAACATTCCACTCGAGTAGGTCTTCACGGGCCGGTCGACGAAGTCGCCGATGCCGGCGAACTCCTCGATCTTCGGCATCCTGAACCGGATCTCGGAGTCGGACAGGCCGAGGATCGACGCGTTCAGGATGACATTGTCCCTTCCCGTGAACTCGGGATTGAACCCGGCGCCGAGTTCGAGAAGAGCCGAAACGCGGCCGTCGATCGCGACGGTACCCCCATTGGGGCGGACGACCCCGGCGACGATACGAAGCAGCGTGCTTTTTCCGGACCCGTTCTCTCCGATGATGCCGAGGCATTGCCCCTTCTCCAGCGAGAAACCCACGTCGCGAAGGGCCCAGAACTCGGTGTGAAACCGCCGCCTCCCGAACGTCAGGATCTCTTTCAGGTGATCGGCGGGCTTCGCATAGACCCGGAAGCACTTCGACACGCCGTGGACGACGATGGCGCTCACAGGACGTCGGCGAACGCCATTTTGGACTGGCGGAAGAACAACGCCCCCCCGAGGAAGACGGCCGCCGTCCATGCCACGAGCACGGCCAGGCTTTCCATCGGAGGCGGCGCGAGATCGAGGAACGCGCCGCGGTACCCCGACAGGATGATGGCCATGGGATTGAGGGCCATGAGAAAACCGAAACGATCGGGAACCATCGACGCCGGATAGAAGACGGGCGTAAACCAGAACCAGAGCATCATCAGGACGTTGAGGATCTGGGCCGTGTCGCGGAAGAAAACGTTCAACCCCGAAACGAGCCACCCGAGACCCTGAGAAAAAAGGACGAGCAAGGGAAGATAGATCAACACGCCCAGCGCCGGCCAGCCCAAACCGCCGGTAAATGCCAGGATCAGGATCAGGATCGTCAGGCCGATCAGATGGTGGACGAGGTTGGAGATCGTCGCCGCGATGGGCAGGATCTCGCTTGGAATCATCGTCTTCGTCACCAGGCTGGCGTTTTCCGTGATCGCCGTTGCGCCCCTGATGACCGTGTCGCTGAACATCAACCAGGGGAGGATTCCCGAGAACAGGTACAACGCGAAGTTCTCTGTCCCATAGTCCTCGATTCCGAACCGCTGGCCGAAGACGACGGCGAACACGAAGTGATAGCAGATGAGCAGGACGACGGGATAAACGACGGACCAGACGAACCCGCCCACGGAACCGACGTAGCGGTTCCGGAGGTCGCGCACGACGAGATTTCGGAGCAGGTTGCGGCTGCTCCCCATTCGCCGCAGGAAGGACCATGGACTGACGAACCCCATCCGTTCTGCCTCCGCACCACGATAGAAGAAGGGTATGCCGTTTTCAACGGCGGGAACGATTGGCGTGTAGAATGAGCTTCCGACTTTCGGCGAGCGCCGGCCGAAGAAGACGATGATTTTCGAACGAAAGCGATGACGGGACCCAACGGCGAACCGCTGCAGGCCAAGGTCCGGCGCCTCGAGCGTGAGCTTGGACAACTGACGTCGTCACGTTCGTGGCGATGGACCCAGGCCCTTCGTGAGGCGGCTTCATGGGCGCGTTCGGCTCTGGGCCAGGAGCCGGGAACGATCGGGTCTCCGGATCCGCACGCGAACGCCCCCGCGGCGGCTTCGGCAGAAAAAACCGCAATTGGCGATTTCGGGAAGCGCGCGTTCGACGACCTCGCCGGTTCGGTCCTGCAGACGTTCCTCGCCACGGGAGCCCGGGTCAGAATCCCTTCATCTCCCGAACCGGAAGTTTCGATCATCGTCGTCGTATGGAACCGCGCGGAGCTCACCCTCCAGTGCCTCCGGTCGATCGCGTGCGTCGATGACGTTCGGTTCGAACTCATCGTCATCGATAACGACTCCACCGACCAGACCCCGGAACTTTTCTCGCGGATCGACGGTGTCTCTTACGTCCGGAATGACGAGAACCGTTTCTTCTCCCCTGCAGTGAACCAGGGGGCGCGTCAGGCGCGTGGCGAGTTTCTCCTGCTCCTGAACAACGACGCGATCCTCATGCCGGGCGCGGTCCGGGCGCTCCTGGACCTCGCCGCCTCCGCGGACGACATCGGGGCGGCCGGCGGCAAGATCATCCTGCTCGACGGCACTCTTCAGGAAGCCGGAAACATCGTCTGGCGCGACGGATCGTGCACGGGTTACGGCCGCGGAGACCCCCCGTTGGCGCCGGAATACATGTTCCGCCGGAACGTCGACTATTGTTCGGGGGCCCTTCTCCTGACACCGCGAAAACTCTTCGAACGACTCGACGGGCTCAACGAGATCTTCAAGCCGGCGTACTACGAGGAAACCGACTATTGCATGCGTATCCAAGAGGCGGGATTTCGCGTGGTCTTCGAGCCGCAAGCCGTGGTCTTTCACTACGAATTCGCGTCCAGTTCTCCGGAGGGGGCGGTCGTTCTCCAGGCGCGGAATCGAACGACGTTCGTCGAACGGCATCTGGACCGCCTGAAGACCCACGCGGATCCCGCGGGCGGCAACCTTCTCGAGGCCCGCTCTTCCGACCGGAACGCCCGGAGAGTGCTCTACATCGATGACCGCGTTCCACACCGCCACCTCGGATCGGGATTCCCCCGGGCGAATGCCATCGTCCGACGGCTCTCCGAGTGGGGACTCGCGGTCACGTTCTACCCCGTGGCGGTCACTTGGGAGGAGTGGGACAAGATCTACCGGAGCATCCCTCGAAACGTCGAGGTCATCCTCGATTCCGGAGAACCCGGGCTTGGCCGCTTCCTCGAATCGCGGCGCGGATACTACGATCTCCTCTTCGTCAGCCGGCCGCACAACATGCAAAAGCTCCGGACGTTCGTCGACGCCGACCCAGGGCTGCTCGAAGGAGTCGATCTGGTCTACGACGCGGAAGCCGTGTTCGCCGTTCGTGAAGTCCAGCGGATGGAGATCCTGGGACGATCCGCCTCCGGAGATCTGGAGAAGAAGACGAAGGCCGAGGTCGACCTCGCCCGGATCGCGTCGAAGGTCGTCTCGGTGTCGGAAGGCGAAGCCGAGGTTTTTCGACGTCATGGGATTGGGCCGGTGGAGATTCTCGGACACATCCACGAGAGAACGCCGACGAAGCGACGGTTCGAAGAACGGCACGGGTACCTTTTCGTTGGCGCGATTCACGACGCGTCCTCGCCCAACGGCGATTCGGTGACGTGGTTCGTCCGGGAAATATTGCCCCACATCCAGAAACACGATCCCCAGGCGACGATCACCATCATCGGCGTCGTCTCCTCCGACGAGATCCTCGCGCTCGAGTCCCCGTCCGTCCGGGTCCTGGGGGCCGTCGAGGACCTCGAGGCGTTCTACGACTCGGCCCGTGTCTTCGTCGCGCCGACGAGGTTCTCGGCGGGGATCCCGCACAAGATCACCGAAGCCGCAGCGCACGGGATTCCCGTCGTCGCCACCCCGACGCTGGCACGCCAACTTGGATGGTCCGACGGGCAGGAACTGCTCACGGCCGACACAGCCGAGGAATTCGCGCGCCGGTCGGTCGCACTGTCCTCGAACAGGGAACTTTGGGAGTCGCTCCGGAGAAATGCCCTCGAACGCGTCGTCCGGGAACACTCTCCCGAGAGCTTCGACCAAGCCCTCCGGCGGATCGCCGGAAACGCCGAGCGCGCAACCCAATCTGGAGCTTAATCCCCGAAGGCCAGATCGCGAAGCCGGAGGCGATGCCTGCGGAGGAGATCGAGAAACTCCGAGTCGCTCACCTTGCGGCCGCGACGCACATGTTTTCGCGCTTCGAGGATCGGGCCAATGCCGCGAATTCCGGACCAATACGCCCGAACCATCGCCCCGAGCAAACGGCCGGGTGTCGCACTCTCGGCAAATCGTCCCGAGGACCCCAATCCGTTCAGCGCGCCGTAAGCCTGGAAGGCCAACCGGACCAGCGTGTAGAAGGGGGTGAGGACCAGCAAGCGGAGGGGCCACAGCTTCACCGCGACCCAGATCCTGTTGCGCTCGATGAGAAACGCCTTCATCGGAGAAAACTTGCCGGCCGTCGCGGAGTGGATGTGGTAGACAACGGCGTCGGGCCGGTACAGGCACGACCACCCGGCGAGGCGTCCCCTCAGTCCCAGATCGGCGTCATCCCCGTAGGCAAAGAACCGTTCATCGAAGAGCCCGGTCTCGTCGAGCATCGTCCGCCGGTAGATCGCCGCTGCCCCGTCGGGGAACAGGACCTCGGCGGGTTCCTCGAACTGCCCGACATCGGGTTGCCCCGATCCTCGTCCGTGGTTGAGACCGTCGGGATAGATGAGGTGCCCCACCTTGTCGATTCGGCCCCGATCGTTGGCGAGAACGATCTTGCTCGCGGCCATTCCCACGGCGGGATTCGTCTCGAGGCAATCGACCAAAGCGGCAAGCCAGCCCGGCGCCGCCTCGGCGTCGTTGTTGAGCGTCGCCACGAAGCGCCCGCGCGTGGCACGAATACCGGCATTGGCGCCACCTGCGAAACCATGGTTGTGATCGAGAGATACGACGGCCAATCGGGGGTCTTGGACACCGCGGAGGTACTCCAGCGAGTCGTCGGTCGAACCGTTGTCGACGACGACGACCTCGAAATCGTCGAACTGTTGAGACCAGAGCGATTCGAGACAACGTTCGAGCAGGTCCCGCCGGCTCAGATTGACCACCACGACCGAAGCCAGTGGCGTCACTTCCGCCGGGCCTCGACCATGAGCGTGGCCCCGCGTCCCACCGCCGCCTCGAATATCGCGGGCGGATAGCTGGCGACGACGACGGCCAGGTACGCGATATGGCGGATCCATGAGCCGACAGCCGACTCGGCGAGGTCCCTCCTCCGCTTGCGAACAGCCCGGCCCACGGGGTCGAGCCGCGGGAACAGGCTCGAAGCCAGGGCCGGCGCATTGTCGCGGAGATTGAAATGGCGCATTCGCTCGACGGTAAAATCGTGTGCATCGAGCAGATGCACAAGGGAGTTCCTGGAGTAATCGATCAGGTGGCGGGGGATGTCAAGGCCGTACCATCCGGGCCCGAACACGCGGCACTGGAGGCTGTCGACGTTGGGCACCTGGATCACCAGCCGACCCTGGTCCGAGAGCAGGCGGCCGGCTTCGGATAGCACGTAGTGCGGATCGGGAACGTGCTCGAGCGTGTGCAACAGGATCATCGTATCGAACCGGACGCCGTCGAACACCGCGCCGTCGAGTGTCCCGACACGAACGTCGACCCCGTGGCGGCGCCGGGCGATCTCGGACGCTTCCTCCGACGGATCGAGTCCCTGCACCAGGAACCCGCGCGCCCGGAGAAGGGCCAGAACCGTCGCGGGTCCGCAGCCGACGTCGAGAATCCGGGCTGGTCCGTTCGCCGAGGATCGGAATGCCGCACGGGAGATGAACGACACGTGATCCCGGAGGACGGCCTGCCGATAGATCTCCTCGACCTTTCCGAGGAAGCCTCCTTCGGATCCGTCCCACCAGTAACTCGGGGGGTAGAAGGCGGCAATGTGCTCCGGTGGCGGCAGCGGATCGATAAAGAGGCAGTGGCAGCTTCCGCACGAACGCAGTGAAAAAATCTCCGTGGTCGTCTCGAAGAGCGTGTCCGTCCCCTGCCCGAACTCGGCCGTATGCGTCTGGAAGCAAACGGGACAACGCATGATCCGGCCGGCTATTCCTGGAGGTCGAAGGTGAAGAGAATGCGGAAACTGAACGTCGTCGACTCGCCCTCCGAACGCGCGGGATCGAACCGCCAGCGCTCCACCGACCGGACCGCGGCTTCGGACAGACGCTCGTCGTCGGACCGAACGACGCGCGTCGACTCGACCCTCCCCTGGCGGTCGAGCGCAAGCTCGAGGGCAACCCGACCGCTGACCCGATTCCTGCGTAGGTCCGTTGTATATTCGGGAACGTCCCCGGAAACCAGACGGGGTTCCTGAACGCCGGGAGGCGGGGTCGACGTCACCTCGTAGTGCACGAGTCCGAACGGGGCCGCTCCTCCGGGCGTGGGTTGCGGACGCGGATCGACCTCGTCGGCCCGGATTTCGAGCTGACGCCGCAAAGCCGCAACCCGGTCCCCGTCGGCCGTCCGCTCCCGCGCCTCGATCCTCCGGTACAGATCCGGAACGATGAGCCGGTAGTGTTCCTCCGTCGATGGATCGATATGCGGGAGCGTCGCAGCGGTTTCCATCGCGCGGCGCGCAAGGTCGATTTCTCCCTCTCGGAACCGGGCTTCCGCGATGAGTTCGAACGCCCGATCGGCATACTCCGGCTCGAGCGCGATGCCGCGGTTTGCGGCGTCGACAGCGGCCTCGAGCCGCCCGTCGTCGAAATAGGCCCACCCGAGTTCGGTGAATGCACGACCGAAACGCGGCTCGATCTCGACCGCGCGTTCAAGGCTCTGGATTCGCGCGTCGAGATCCGTTCCCGAGTCCGGATCGAGTGTCCCCAAGTGATAGTGCACGAGGGCATCGTCGGGATACAGCATGGCCAGTTGCTCGAACGCCCGGGCATTCGCCGCGCTGGGCCCGCCCAACTTGCCCAGGACCGCCAGCCCGACCTGGGCCCCCGGCGCACCTCGCCCCTGCTGGTAATAGCTCCGGGCCACGTTGGGATAACCGCTGGCCAGGGCAAGGTCGCCAAGCACAACGCCAGATTCTTCAACCGTCATCTCGCGAACAGCGGGCTCGACGACGGCGTCGTCCATCGGAACCAACCGGTCTTCGAATCGAAGGACCTTCTCATTGAGCGATGCGAGATCTTCCGAGGGCATCGGCAGCGTCGCCTGGTACCCGTCTTCTACGGCGAGGTCCCGGAAATAGGCCTCCAGAACATCGGGATGGTCCTCCATCAGGACGCGAAGAAGGAAATACGCGCTCAACCGGAACGGTCCTCCGTCTCCAAGGTCGTCGAAGGTGGCACTGGGAACGATCTCGAGGACTTCGGCCACCGGGTAGGCGTCCTCCGCCGCCAGATCGTCGTCCTGCTCTTCCCGGCCGACGAACCGGACGAATTCGCCCACGGCCTCCTCGAGCCAGAACGGGCGCCACAGGCCCGAACGCGCCAGGAACAGGTGACCGAGCGAGTGTCCGACGTCGTTGATCAGGTCGTCGGGGGATTCGTCGCGAGCCGCAATGAACCAGTCGGTCGATCCCTGAATGAGATAAGCATCGTGACGGCCCACCAGCTCGTCGGTCAGTGTGAGCTCGGTCCTCACGCTCTCCGGGATGATGCGCTGGAACTCGTCGCGGTCATCGAAAAGGACAACGCGAATCGGAAACGGTCGAGGCGCGAGCGGGTAGAATCGCTGGCCGTACGCCGCCCGAACCGACTCGAGCCGGGCCGCGAGGCGCAGCGCTTTTTCTTCGTCCGTGTCGGTGTAGACGACGAAGTTCTCCGCCCGCACCTCAAGCCACGGATCGGCCGATTGAGCCGCCGCCGGCAACCCGGACGAAACGAACCACACGGCGAACAAAGTCAGACCACGCACAACATTCATGGAATCACACTTCGGAGAGAGGTCACAGCGGGATGTTCCCGTGCTTGCGCCGCGGGCCCGATTCCTTCTTGGTTTCGAGGAGGCGCAAGGCATCGATGAGCTTCTTCCGGGTCTGGCTCGGTTCGATGATCTCGTCAACGAAACCGTGTTCGGCGGCCCCCCACGGATTGGCGAAACGCTGGCGGAACTCGCCGGCCTTCTCGTCGCGAACCCGCTCGGCGTCGGCACCCGCCTCGGCTATCTCCTTGCGATAGATGACGTTCACCGCCGCCTCCGGCCCCATGACGGCAATCTCCGCCGTGGGAAACGCATAGTTCACGTCGGTCCGGAGGTGCTTGCTCGACATCACGCAATAGGCTCCGCCGTAGGCTTTGCGCGTGATGAGCGTGACCTTCGGAACCGTCGCCTCCGCGAACGCGTAGAGGAGCTTCGCTCCGTGCTTAATGATGCCCCCCAGTTCCTGACGCGTCCCAGGCAGGAAGCCCGGCACGTCTTCCAGCGTCACGAGCGGGATGTTGAACGCGTCGCAAAAACGAACGAAACGCGCCCCCTTGAGCGACGCGTCGATGTCGAGGCAACCCGCGAGGAATGCGGGTTGGTTACCCACAACTCCGACTGGTTTTCCATCCAGGCGCACGAACCCGACGACGATGTTGGGGGCATACCGCTCGTGCACCTCGAAAAAGTAGTGGTCGTCCGCAACCGAGTGGATCAGGTCCTTGATGTCGTACGCGACGTCGGACTCGGCGGGGACGAGGCTGTCCAGGTTCGGGTCCCGCCGGTCGGCGGGATCGTTGGTCGACACGACGGGAGGATCGTCCAGGTTGTTCAGCGGCAGGAACGACAGGAGTTCGCGGATCATGAGCAGGCACTGTTCGTCGTTGGGGGCGGTGAAGTGCGCGACGCCGCTGGTCTCCCCGTGAGTGGCCGCCCCGCCGAGCTCTTCCTTGCTGACGTCTTCGTGCGTGACGGTCCGGATCACGTCCGGTCCAGTGACGAACATGTGGCTGGTCCCTTCGACCATGAAGATGAAATCGGTGAGCGCGGGCGAATAGACGGCGCCTCCGGCGCACGGCCCCATGATGGCCGAGATCTGGGGCACGACCCCGGACGCGAGCGTGTTGCGCAGGAACAGGTCCGCGTAGCCGCCGAGCGAAAGGACACCTTCCTGGATGCGGGCGCCGCCGGAGTCGTTGAGCCCGATCAC
>CAZTTI010000443.1:0-3130 GCA_964615925.1 uncultured Solibacteraceae bacterium | reverse complement strand
TTGCTCCACCCGCCGACGGTGGCCGGCTGGGCCGAGGGACGAAGCTGGATCACACCGGGGCTGCTGCTCGAACGGGGCAACTTCGCACGCGACGTACTCTTTCCAGATATCAATTTCATTCCTCCCGACCGCTACAACTCTAACCCGGAGATCCGCAGCGTGGCGGACCGGATCCGGCAAGGACTCGACATCACGAGCGCGACGGTTCCCTCCGATCTCGGTTCAGGTGAGATGATGGCGGAGTCGAACATGCTGGCCGACCGCGACGAAGACTTTAACACCCGCTACGGAAGCTTCCGAGGGTGGCAGATGGCGCTGGAGCGGGTCAAGCCGATCCCGCGGCCGGTGGCCCGCATCGACCTCTCGTCGATGGTGATCGCCGAGGGACTCGAAACGACGTCTGAGGTCGTGGACTATTTCCTGGACCGGTTTCTCAACGCCGAACTGGCCGACGAGACGCGGGTAATGCTGGTCAAGTTCCTCGATGAAGAACTCGGTACCAGCGATATCCGCCTGGCGGAAACGTACATGGAAGACGGCCTGCGCCTCCTGGTGCACCTGATCATGAGCCAGCCCGAGTACCAGCTGGCCTGAAGGTTGGGGGAATGATGAGAACAGATCTTTTCCGGAACAAGTGGACCCGGCGGTCGATTCTGAAGGCCGGGATGTACGGGCTGGGAATCGGTGCGGCGGGAACGACGTTCCGCGCCCCGTCCCTGTTCGGCCGCGCCGCCCAATCCGTGGCTCGCCAGGTGGACGACAACGGCCGGATTCTCGTGATCCTGGAGCTTTCCGGCGGCAACGACGGGCTGAACACCGTCGTTCCTTACGGAGACGACGCATATTACAGCCACCGTCCGAACATCGGGGTCCGCCCGGGCAACCTGCGAATCCTCGACGACCACTTCGGCCTCAGTTCCGGCATGGCGGGGCTCGAACGGCTGTACAAGGACGGCAAGGTCGCCATCCTCCACGGCTGCGGGTACGACAACCCGTCGTTTTCCCACTTTACGTCGATGGCTTATTGGCATACGGCCGCGCCCAACAGCGGCGAGGAGTACGGGTGGGTGGGCCGGCTGGCCGACGCCATGGCACCCGGCGCGCCGTCCAACTACATCGTGAACGTGGACTCCCGGCAGTCGCTCGCGGTTCGGAGCGCGCGCCATGTCCCCGTCGTGTTCGACGACCCCGCGAAGTTTCAGCGCGACGCGTTCTTCGAGGAGAAGGAAATCTTCGCGGCCGTTCCCGACAGCGGCAACGTCCAGAACGCGTCGCGGCGGTACTTGCTCGACATCGCTCGAAGCGCCAACGAAGCTTCGGCCCTGGTGCGCGAAGCGTGGTCGGCGTATGAATCCCCGGTCGACTACGGCATCAATGGCCTGGATCTGCCGAAGGTGGTTTCCCTCATCGACGCCGGCATGCCGACGAAGCTCTACTACGTCTCGTACCGGAACAACGCCTTCGATACCCACGTCTTCCAGGCCGACCTGCACCAGCGGCTCTTGACCTACACCTCGGACGCCGTCTCGGCCTTCATGCAAGACCTGGAGCGCATCGGGCGCGCCGGCGACGTGACCCTGATGATTTTCTCCGAGTTCGGCCGGCGCGTCCCCGAAAACGTGAGCCTGGGAACCGACCACGGAGCGGGAAACGTCATGTTCGTCGTCGGCTCGAACATCCGGGGCGGACACTACGGCGAGATCCCGAGCCTGACCACACTCGCCGAAGGCGACAACCTGGCCCACACGTCCGACTTCCGGCGCGCGTACGCCACGATGATCGAGGGCTGGCTGGGACATCCCGATTCGTCGAGTCTGCTCAACGGAGACTTCGAAACCTTCGATCTCTTCGCATGATCAAGGAGTTCCGTTGATGCGAGCATCCTTCTCGAACCGCGCGCCAAGGCCGCGCCCGTTCACTCACCCAAGCTTCACGTACCGGTCCGTCGAGCGCCAGCCGATGGCGCCCGCCGCCAGGTGGTAGAGTGCGAACAGTTCGAGCCCGAATGGCAAGTATCCCCCGTACCCGAGCAGGGGCATCTCGAAGACCTTCCAGAACCCGACGAAGGGCACTTCGTAGATCCAGCGCGGATACGAATAATAGTTCCACAACTCCCAGAAGAAGCCGCAGACGAGGGCTCCTCCCGCCAGACTCAACCCCGGACGCCAATCGCCCGAACCGGACTCCCGGAGCAAGGACCGGTATCCGAGCCGATCGTTCGTCGAGTCGATGACGAGAAACAGCGAGACCCACAGGAACGGAAAGAAGTAGCGCGGCCACGCCATGAGGAGCGCGAACGTCACGAGGCCGAGAAGGGCGAACCGGAGCCGAAGCCGGCCCATGTCGAACGATCGCCCGCGCTTTGGAAAACCCAACGATCCCACCAGCTCAGCGCTTCCGAACACGGCCGGGATCACCGTCGAGAAGCTCAACGAACCGAGCAGAATGTAGGTCAGATCCGAAACCTGGTCCCGCCCCTGATAAAACCAGTTCCCCGTTCTCCAGTTCAGAACCTCGAACAGCCACCAGGCGGGGGCCGAAGCGATAAACAAACCCAGATACCGCCCCCTGCTGCGCGTCCACAGGGAAGTTCCACTCCGCCGGAAGACGAGCGCGTCGACGACCAGGCAGTAGCCCAACCACAAGGGGAAAAAACCCCAGTGGGTCCGCATTCCGTCCAGACCCCAGTTCAAGGCCCAGAAGACGGCGACGAGCGCAAGTCCGACCCATCCTCTTGGGGGCCACGGGTGGAGGGGGACTCTGGTTCCGCGCATGATTCTCGACTACGATACCGGAAGAGATCCCTGGGAGGTACGCGATGAAAAAAGTGGAAAAGACCGACGCCGAGTGGCGGGAGTCCCTCACCGATGAGCAGTACCACGTGTGCCGCGAAAAAGGGACCGAACCGCCGTTCACCGGGAAATACGCGCAATCGAAGGAAGACGGCGTCTACAAGTGCGTCTGCTGCGGAGCCCCCTTGTTCGACTCGTCGACCAAATACGACTCCGGAACCGGCTGGCCGAGTTTCTACGATCCGGTGGACAAGGAAAACATCGCCGAGGAAGAAGACACGAGCTTCGGGGTGCGCCGCGTCGAGGTCACGTGCAAGGCCTGCGGCGCCCATCTCGGC
>CAZTTI010000442.1:0-2556 GCA_964615925.1 uncultured Solibacteraceae bacterium | reverse complement strand
CTCCAAGTCACTTCCCGGTTCGCTTTCGCTCCCCGGTTATCCAGCGCCAGATCATGGCGCTTCGCGCCATGCCTGGCGCACCGATACGAACCGCAGCGTTCCTCGCTGCGGTTGCACGGAGCCGACGGTAGTCGGCGGAGTGGAGGAATAAGATCAGATCGGACCGGCATGAAGCCCTTCTAATCGACTGAGCAACCGGCCGAAAAGTCCCTCATCCGACCGCCGGCGTAACCAATTCCCGTTCCGTCGCGCCCAAACTTGAGGCATCATATTGAACTTTGCCGCTTCGACGGCACCCGTTCGTCAGATTTCAACCGAGTAACCGGAGAGAGATACATGAAGATCAGCATGGTCGGGCGCGGAGCGTTCGCCAAGAAACACCTGGCCGGACTCGCCCGGATCGATGGCGTGGAAGTCGCCTCCATCGTCGGGCGTGTCCCCGAGTCCACCGAGGAGACGGCGAAAGAGTTCGGCATCCCCCACTGGACCACAGACCTCGCGGAGTCGCTGGCCCAACCCGGGATCGACGCCGCGATCCTCACCTCTCCCACCCAGGTCCATGCGGAGCAGGCCGAACAGGTGATGCGGGCCGGCAAACATGTCGAGATCGAGATCCCCATCGCCGACTCGCTGGCCGACTCGAAGCGCATCCTCCAGGTCCAGAAGGAAACCGGACTGATTGCGATGGCGGGACACACGCGCCGCTTCAACCCGAGCCACCAGTGGATCCGGAACAAGATCCAGGCCGGGGAGATCAAGCTGCAACACCTGGTCGCCCAGACGTTTTTCTTCCGGCGCACCAACATGAACGCCGAGGGCAAGCCCCGGAGCTGGACGGATCACCTCCTGTGGCACCACGCCTGCCACACCGTAGACCTCTTCCAGTACCAGACCGGTGAGATCGCGTCAGACGTCAGTTGTTTGGAGGGCCCGCATCACGCCGACCTGAAGATCGCGATGGACATGAGCATCGCGATGAAAGTCCCGTCGGGAGCGCTCTGCACCCTGGCGCTGTCGTTCAACAACAAGGGGCCGCTGGGCACGTTTTTCCGCTACATCTGCGACAACGGAACGTACATTGCACGATACGACGAACTGTTGGACGGCGAGGAACACCCGATCGACGTGTCGAAGGTCGCGGTTTCGACCGATGGGATCGAGCTTCAGGACCGGGAGTTCGTCTCGGCGGTCCAAGAGGGGCGCGAACCCAACTCGAGCGTGGCGCAGGTACTCCCCGCGATGGAGACACTCGACCGGCTCGAGAAGTGTCTGGGTTAGTTCGCGTTTGCTCGCGCCGGCGGGGCCGGAGGCGGCGTGTCGAATCTCGCGGGATCGATCTCCACGTTCGGCGCGATCTCCTCGAGTTGCGCGCTCGCCTGGCCGTTGGTCCAGGTCGCTTCCCAACTGAACGGTAGCAGGACGCCAGCGACTTCCCTGTAGTCGGAATAATCGACCTGGGTCAAAACGCGGCCGACTTGCGTGTCGACGAACTTGACCATCCGGACGAGCAGCCCGTTCGAATCAAAATACAGGTTGAGTGGCGGCTTGCCGACGCTGATCCCACGCAGGACGCGCCATTCCTCGTCCCCGTTGTACGCGTAGGTCATCTGCCAGGTGTTCCGTTCACCCTGAAGCCCCATGGGGAACCCGGACACGGCTTCGATCCGCGCGCCATCGAGCGTCCCGCCCGTCAGGGGCAGCAACGGCAGCGGCCGGTCCGTGGACGAGATCCAGCCGTTCTCCCCGTCGTAGACCCGAATGCTGTCGCCCGCCCGGGCATGAACGAACGTCATTCGCTGGTCCGGTCCATCGGAATAGACTTCGACCTCGACGTCCTCGAACCCGGTCTCGAATCCGTTGTAGGTGCCCGTCCCGACCCAGCTCGTCAGGTTCCCGAGCGCCTCGCGCCCGCCGAGCGCTAGGTAATACTCCTCGAAGATCTCCGATGCCGGAGGCAGGCTCGGGTCCGGAATGAACAACACTTCGTTCGGGTCCTCGGACGGCGCCGTGTACTGGACCGTGAGGTTCGGCACGACCTTCGGCCGGAGATCCCCGCGATGGCACGTCCAGCAACTGACGAAGGGCTGGCCCCCGAAGAAGGTTCCATTGAGGTCGTCGACCAACTGGATCATGCGGCGGCTGGTCCGCTTGATCGGTGTCTCGTCGGCGTAGGCTTCCCAACTGCTGCTGCTCTCGAACGTATGGCAGTCGGCGCAGTTCAGCCCCAGGGCCGACGCGAACATCCCCATCGTTTCCATGAACTCGTCGACGGGGACGTCCCCCATGTCCGGAACGTTCAGGAAAACGTCATTGGCGAGTTGGGGGGCGAGCTGCGGGGCCGACTGAGCCCGTAGCGCATTCGGAATCAGGCACACGGCCGCCACAGCGGCAACGAACAGTAGTCTCTTCATGGTGCTCACTGGAGGGAAAGGGCGCCGCCCATGCGGCGCCGGACGCTCCCAGACGTCGACGACGCAGGTTACGGCGTTTCGTCCTGGGACGATCCCGCAAACAACTGCCGGCCGTCGGCAAGGATGACGGCCCGGGCGTTCCCCT
>CAZTTI010000441.1:0-2756 GCA_964615925.1 uncultured Solibacteraceae bacterium | reverse complement strand
CATTACGCCTCGGGGGCATTCCCAAGCGGTGATCGATTTGGTTCGCAACTCGTTCGCGCCCAACCTGGTAGAGGCGGTCGGTTTGCAACCGAAGCGCCTGGCGCTGATATCCCAACTGGTCCGGCGTGTTTCGGTCAGGACACTGCGGTACCCGAGCGGTTTCGATCATCTTCCGGCTGTCTCCGAGAGGCTGCTGGCCGATCCCCGGTGAGCGTATTCCATGCCCCATTGGACACGCCGGCTGATCGCTCGAGATCCGGTCACGTTCTTTCTGGAAAGACGCGCCTACAACAAGCGCCACTCGGTTGTTCCCTCCCTGTGTGCTCATCGGGGCATCCTCGATGAAGTCATCAAGAGCGGCATCTGTGTGATTGAAGAGTACGTGGACCGGGATGCGGCCGCGAAGATCCGATCCGAGGTGTCGGACGTGTTGTTTCGGCTTCGAGAAGGTCGATCCCTTTCCGGCTTTCGGACCACCGGATATCCGGAATACGGCACGTATGTCCTTCATCAGGCCGAACGTTTCTCTCCCTCGAGCTCGACTTTCATGAAAGACGCCGTGATCGCTTCGGTTGCGAGCGCGCTGGCCGGCGGACGCGCGGTTTCCTATGACATGCGGGCCGAGCTTCGCAGCGAACCCGGAAAGAATTCGCTCGTGGACGATTGGCACCGGGATACTTGGAAATTTCGCTTCAAAGCGATGTTGTATCTCACGGATGTGACGGTTGACAATGCGCCACTGCGCTACCTGGAGGGCAGTCATGCCAGGCGCGAGCGACGGTTCGGTCGCTTTTGGTTGGACTACCTGGGATACGCCTTTGAAGGAGAACCTGTGCACGCGCGTTACGCCCAGCGTGAAGCCGCGGCGGAGGGCCGCAACCCGGCGCTTCACGAACGCGTGTGTACGGGTCCGGCGGGCACTCTGATCCTGTTTGATACGCGTGGGCTGCACCGCGGGAGTCCGCTCATAGAACCCTGCAGGATCATATTGAACCACGCCTTCGTGGTCGAAGACGAAGTGCCGTCTTCCCACCAGTAGCTCACCCTCCGTCTCTACAACATCGGCAATCACAGACCGGCGGAATTTTGCGTTAGTCGAGGTCTTTCGAGGTAGCGCCGGATGACCTTGCCGAGAATCGTCAGCTCTTCCGGCAACCCGAACAGCTCGCCCCAATCGCCGGGACTGGACCGTCATGTACCCTTCGAGGTCTTTCACCGATTTTCCGGCCAAACGCGCCTATCCAACCGTGCTAAGCACGCAGATGCTGCTCGACTGGCGGCCATGCTAGCGCGCACATGCCTGCTTGGCGAACAGGGCGTTTTGTGACGCAAATCACCGAATTCGCGAACTCCGATTTTTCGGCAGACGTGCCTATCCAATAGTGCTAATGCTCGCGGACGCCCCGGCCGATGAGTGAAAGGAAGTCAATAACCGGCACGCGCTTCAAGGAGAAGCGCTCTTGGCGAGACACGCTCTCGGGACCGCGTGGAAGGACGACGACGGCCGGGAGCAGCCGACGGCTTCATACAGTCATTGGCGAGGAGATACGACGTTGGAAAAGCGATTTCATTCATTCAAGCGGGCGCCGATCACGCTTGTCGCAGGCGCGTGGTTTCTGTGCATGTTGATGAGCCCGTTTGCCGGAACCGCGTTTGCCCAGTCGGTGAAGCTGTCCTGGAATCCCAGTTCGGAGGGGTCGATCTCAGGCTACAACGTTTACCGCACCGAGGTATCCGGGGTTTACGGTTCAACACCCGTCAATGGACTGCAGTTGGTGACCGAAAGCTCGTTCATCGACCTGACGGTGCAATACAACCGGACCTATTACTACGCTGTTTCGACGGTGAATGGGAAGGGCGTCGAAGGCAGCCTTTCAGCCGAGATTCAAGTCGTGGTCCAGCCCCCCGGGAACACAACGCCCGGTTCGACCTCCTTGCCGGCCCCGACGCAAATGATCGAGCGGGTGCCATCGGACCCCGACGTGAGTTGGGGCGTATTCCCGTGGTTTGTCGCGGGCGGGGGCGGCATCTGGAAATCGAACGTGATGGACGGTTTCGAGATGGCCCTGGTCGTTCAAAACAAGAGTGACGCCGAGGCCTGGTTCAGGGTGGAGATGTTCGACGCGAACGGCGACCCGCTGGCCGTCAATGGCCGGTCGATTTCCTCAGAGGTCTGGGAACAGGCCGCGGACGGCACCTATGGGCTCGCGGCATCCGGTGTGGAAGAGCGCCTGTACGCTGTGTCGTCGGCCGAGGTCACGACCGGAATGATGACGTTCCAGACTTCCCGGGCGTCCGACGGCACTCCGGACGTGGAGCCGTTCCTCGTCTATCGCGTCAAGAAGGGCGGGCAGTTGCTGGGCGAAACGTTCGTCGAGCTCGGTTTCCCCGAGACCTGCTCCCGGTATTTTGCTCAGCGCCGCTTCGGATTCGAGGGCGAAGTGTTGGAGTCGGCCATCGCAATAGCGAATCTCAACGCCGTCTGGGCGGATGTCACGCTGACGCTGCGGGACCAGAGCGGGACGGCCGTCGAACGCCAGACTCGGTCCATTCCCCCGGGCGGCAATGTTGGTCAGATGCTGACGGGTATCTTCCAGAATGCGGACAGCAAGGGCTCTCTGGAAGTGGCCTCCAATCTCGGTCTGGTGACCGCGGCCTTCAACCTGTTTGTCCGCGCCAGCGGAGATTACACGTTCCTGGCGATTCCACGATCCCGGTGCGCGGAGTAGTGCGGATGGCATCGTTACTCAGAGGTC
>CAZTTI010000440.1:0-4631 GCA_964615925.1 uncultured Solibacteraceae bacterium | reverse complement strand
TCCCGTCCCCGCGGGGTGCGGAGAACGAAGGCCCGCCGACGCGCGTGTACGGCACGTGTTCGTACGTCGTCTCCTCGTTGTATTGCGGGTTCGGCGCGGTCCAGCCGACCGACGCCTCGTCTTTCGAGTTGACGAAGATGTAGTTGGTTCGCGGATCGACCGCCATCCCCCCCCAGTTGACACCTCCCGTCAACGTCGGAAAGAGCAGGGTGGGCGGCGTGCCCTCGGCCTGGAGGTTGAACGGCGTGTACGGCCCGGCCGTGTAGTAGCCGATTTCATTCCAGAGCTCGCGGCATGCCGCCGCATGGGATGCGTTCGTGTCCGCGGCCGTCACCATATCGGTCTCCGGATCGAAGCGCACGCGCGCGATCGGGCCGGGCTTCACTGGAATCGGCTGGGTCGGCGAGTACCATTCCCCGGGAACGTCTCCGGCGGGAACGGGAACTTCGTCGACACCGAAGACGGGCTCTCCGGTAAGACGGTTCAGGATGAACATCCACCCCATCTTGCCGGTTTGCGCGAGCGCCGGGATCGTTTCCCCGTCGATCACGAGATCCAGCAGCGGCGCGGCCGGCGGCAGGTTGTAGTCCCACAATTCGTGGTGGATGACCTGGAAATGCCACCGGTATTCTCCGGTCCCGGCGTCGAGCGCGAGAACCGAATTGGCCGGTTCGTTGTTCCCCGGCCGATCCCCGCCGTAGTAGTTGGCTCCCGGACTCGACACCGGAAAATAGACGAGGCCCGCTTCTTCGTCGAGCGTGACCGCAAAGGTCCACACGTTGTTCCCGGTCCGGTCGATCCAACTCTCGTTCCCCCAGGTTTCGTGACCCGGCTCGCCCGGGCCCGGGATCGTGTTGTACTGCCACACGAGTTCCCCGGTGAGGGCGTCGAAGCCCCGGACGTCGCCGTCCGGACCGCGGGGTTCGGAGAGGGCGGGGCCAATGTGCTGCTCGCCGGGACCGAAGGCGTTCGACCCGAGGATCACCCGATTCCGGTAGATGACGGGGGCACCCATGTACGGGATCTCCATCGTGATCTCGCCATTGGTTCCGAATGCAGACGCCGGCTCGCCGCTGAAGGCATTGAGCGCCACCAACCGGTGGCCGCTCGTGAAGAAGATGCGGGCCGGGACGTCGCCCTCGCCGGGCCAGAAGCTCAAGCCGCGCGGCGAGGCGATCGCTCCTTCACCGAGTTCGTGAACCCAGATCTCCTCTCCGGTCTCCGGTCTCAGGGCGACGACGCGGTCCCCCGACGTCGTGTACATCACGCCGTCGACGACGATGGGCGTAATCTGCTGGTACAGTTCGAAGGCCGTCGGACCCGTGATCGGCTCCCGGTCCGGACGGTTGAACCGGTAGTGCCAGACCTGTTCGAGTTGGGTGACGTTGCCGGGCGTAATCTGATCGAGTGGAGAGAAACGCGTCCCCATGAGGTCGCGGTTGTACATGGGCCAGTCGGCGTCGGGAATCTCGACCTGCCGCCCGATGCTCGACGGCGCGGCGGCAACGACCAGAATGAACGAAAGGACAGCCTTCTTCGCTGTAGACATGATCAAGATGACTCCTCGGTGTCCGGATGATTTCGAGGTCAGCATACTCAATTCGAAGGACGGGGGAAAGCGCATCACGTGAGATCGGACGACGCCAAGGATTTGGCCGGAATTTTCCACCGGACACCAGACGCCGCGCACGTCTGGGTCGTCCCGATCCAGACGTTGGAACCGCGATTCCATAACGTGCTTTCAGCCGAAGAACGGGAACGCGCCGCGCGCTTCCGTTTCGACCCCGACCGCGAGCGGTTCCTCGCCAGTCACGTCGCGCTACGGCAACTCGTGGGAACGTACATGGGTGTCGCCGCCGAGGCGGTCCAGTTTCGGGAGGGCCCGCGAGGAAAGCCCCGCGTCGAGGGCGGCCTCGAGTTCAACCTCTCGCATTCGGGGGACCTCGCCCTGGTCGGCATCGCGCGGGCGCCGGTTGGCGTCGACATCGAACGGATCGCTCCGCGCAAAGCGCTCATGAATATCGCGGCGCGGTACTTCCATACCGACGAAACCGCGTGGCTCGAAAGTCGAGGTGAAGGAGAGCGGCTTCGCGAGTTCTACCGCCTGTGGACGATGAAAGAGGCGTTTCTGAAAGCGACGGGGACCGGGCTGGCCGGAGGGCTGGACCGCAAGACGGATCCGGCCACGATTGCGGGATTCTCGTGTGCCGATGTCGATCCCGATCCGGACTATGCCGCGGCCGTCGTCATCGAGGGCACGCGCGTCTCCACACACGTGGCCTGGTTCTCCTTCCCTGAACGCTAGATTCCGCTCAGGTCGTACTCCTCGTGGCACTTGGCACACGCCTCGTACAATTCCCCGCCGGTGAAGAGCAGTTGCTCGAAGTCCCGAAGCAGCGCGGCCTCGGCCGCGGCCTCGGCCTTCTCGCTCATTTCGAGGGTGAAGTCGATCCACGGCTGACGGCCCTGCGAGCGCTCCGGCATCAGGAGGAGGTTCGATGCGTCGGCGAGGCCCATCGCCCGGTCGGCGACCTCCTGCCACTCCTCGTCGGTCCCGGGCATGTTCTGCGTTTCGCCGTTCTCGTCGACAACGATGGACACCGAACCCCACACGACGTCCGAGTTGGGAATGATGATTCCGTGCATGATCTCCCCGGTCGACGCAACGATCCGGAACGGCGGCATTTCCTGTTCCGGCTCGGACGCACACCCGGAGAATCCGGCAACGGCACCGGCCAGGACGAACAAGAGAAGCGTTCTTCGCATTTTGATTCCTTGTGTATTTTGTATTGGTCGGGCAATGTCGGGCCCGGGGGTCGATGATAGCGCCTCGGGTCCGCCAGAAGTGAAGGATTTTCTCGAAACGCCATGAGTACGCCGTTGATGGAAGGAAAGGCCGTCGTGATGACGGGCGCCACCTCCGGCATCGGCATGGCTGCCGCGGAGGCTTTCGCCGCTCTCGGTGCCCGCATCATTCTGGTGGCCCGAAGCAAGGAGCGCGCCCAGCAGACCAGGGAGCGCATCGAGAAGGTTTCACCCCACCCAACGCCGCATGGCGTCTACCTCGCCGACCTCTCCCTCGTCGCCGACACGATCCGGATCTGCATGGAAATCGCCCGCAATGAACCCCGGATCGACGTCCTGGTCAACAATGCGGGAGGCCTCTACTTCTCGAAGGCGCGCACTTCAGAAGGCCTCGAGCGAACGTTCGCCCTCAACCACATGTCCTACTTCCTGATGGCCGACGGCCTTCGGAATTCTTTGGGATCCGGCTCGCGCATCGTCAACACGGCATCGGAGGCCCATCGCGGCGCCCCGGCCACGCTCGACGATCTCCCCGAGATGAAAGATTCCGGATTCCGGGCCTACGCCCGAACCAAGGCGTTCAACATCCTGTTCACGCGCGCGCTGGCCTCGCGTTTGTCCGGTGCGGGGATCAGCGTGAACTGTTTTCATCCGGGGCTGGTCCCGACTCGCCTCTTCGGCGAAACCGGCTGGCGGGCGCGCAGCCTGAAGGCCCTCGCCCATCTGATCGGAGTCTCGGTGGCGAAAGGCGCGGACACCCTCGTCTACCTGGCGTCATCGGAGGACGCACTGGGAACCGGCGGGTATTACGCCAAACGGAAGAAGCGGGAGACGACGGCATTCGCAAACGACATGAACGCCGCCGAAAAGCTGTGGAAGCTCTCCGAAGAGGTTCGGGATCGATACGTCCCGAGCTACGCGAAGACTTGGAGCACTGCACCCTGGACCAGGTCCGGAAGCGGGCCGGCGAGTTCATGAAGAAGCCCATCTCCTGAACCGTGTCTAGTGAGTCCTTCACCCCTTCGACCACCCCGGTGATCGGGGACCGAATCCGCAGGTATAAAGGGAATAATCAGAACTCGTAGATGAAACGGCGCGGACGCTCCTGATCCGTTGACAAGTGACTGAAAAGACAACACAATCAGCCGATTAACGCACACAAGAGGTTTCGACTTAGTGACCCTGTGGAGGTTCGCTATTACACCGATCCCAAGACAGGCGAACCGCACATATATGGCCACGACGTCAAGCAAAGTTGAAGACGTTTTGGATCGGCCCACAGAGGATCGCCCGGCAGGGACGGATCAAGAGTCGCTCTCGGGCAGAGCCGATCAGGGCGTTACCTCAGAGTGATTTACGTTCCCGATCCAGTTCCCGAATCGGTTTTCGTGATCACAGCATACGAAATCGGGCCAAAGGCAAAGAAGGCTCTGCGCCGTAGGCGGAAGAAATCATGAGCAAGAGACACTTTCCGCCGGGGTGGGACGAGAGCCGAGTTCAACGGGTTCTCGAACACTATGATGCGCAAAGCGACGAAGAAGCGGTCGCTGAGGACGAGGCGGCTTTTGAGAGCACAACGCACACTGTCATGGCAGTGCCGGTCGATCTCGTCCCCGCCGTCCGCGAACTGATCGCGAAGCGCAGAGTCAGTTGACCCGGCAACGACGCATGACGCTCGAGCTGACGCGCGTCGCGGCGAAGCCGCTCTGCGTTCCCTCGGTCGCTACGCTCGCCCGACGCAGCTCAGCGTTGAGCCGTTAACCAGGCAGAGGCGGACCGATGTTAATCGCACTGTTGCTCCTCGAGTTCTCCTTGACGACTCTCGC
>CAZTTI010000439.1:0-6934 GCA_964615925.1 uncultured Solibacteraceae bacterium | reverse complement strand
TTGACGGAGCTTGCCGTCGGTGGGGATGCGATCCTGGCGACTCGGCGTCTGGAGGGAGAACAACACGAAGACTGGCTACGGACGCAACAAGCGTACCTCGCGCGAACGCTTCCGGGTGTCGCCATCGAACGGTATAGCGTCACGGGATTGGGTGCTCTGGAAGGTTTCGTGCGGGAGACGACGGCGTTCAACGCACCGGGTTTTGGTCAACTGGCAGGAGACCTGATGCTCGTGCAACCCTCGCTTCGGCTCGATGGAATTCCACGATTCGATCGCCGCGCACGGCAGCATCCCTACCTGTTTTCGAATGTGGGATCGAGGACGCTCAGCCTGAACTACGAGTTGCCGGTGGGCTACGTCGTCGAGAGTCTTCCGGGAGTGCAGGAAGTCGACACGCCGTTCGTCCGATATCGAGTGCAGGTTACGATCGAAGAGGAGGTACTCGTGTACTCCTCTATCTATGAAGTCAAAGCCTTGCAGGTCGATCCCCAGGACTTTGAGCTCCTGCGAACGGCTTTCGGGGAGATCGGACGCGCCCAGTTGTCTTTCGTCGTACTGAGGAGAGCCGGCGCTGTTCCGGCTGCTGGAGAACGCGATCCTGGAGATAGGCCCTTCGAAGCGCGGCCGTGACTCGCTTGTGGGCGGCTCAGAATACGCAGGTTCAGCCGGGCCCCTCCCTGATCATTTTTTCGGCCGAATGAATCAGGGTTCGATGTCGTCGATCCGCTCGGGAAACTCGTTGTACTCCTCGCAGATGTGTTCGATCAGGTCGGTGTCCGGAAGGTCGACGACGAGCGTGCCCCCGTCCCAGTGCCGGACCGAAGAACCCTGCCACGCGGGCTGGGGGGTCTTCGGAAACGGCCGTCCGTCGGTAAAGATCTGCCGGTAGATCGTTCGCGATTCGTAGAGGATGTGGATGATTTTAACGGCGCCGGAATGCGTGATGCGCGTGCGGGTTGAGCCATTCCACCGCTGTCACCATTCCGGTCACCGTCACGGTCCGCGTCATGTCGTAGACAGTGGCGAAGGAACGGTGGGCCGCGGAGGCGATCCGACGCCGGAAACGCCGCCCATGAGGCGGGAATCAGTACAAACCAAATCGTTTCATAGGTTAACCTCGGAGGTCCCTGAACGTTGACACACTGGAACCGGGCGTCAACTGAATCGGCCCGGGAAGGATTACTCCCCGATCCAGCGTGGCGATGAATCGCAGAACTTGCGCGCTTAGCCCTATCTATAAGATATACAGCCATTTACCATCTGGACAAGAGGACTGGCACTTTAGGTGCATGGACAAAGATGTCGATGGTCCCCCACGATGTTCCCAGTGGGACCGCTTCGGAGGTGAGCCATGACGTCCTTGAGCCTGCTTGCGATTCTGCTCCTCATCCTGGCCGCGCTCGTCGTTGGTTGCGGACTCGTCGCTCACGCCTTGTACGGGCTCCTCTTCCCGACAAGCCGGCACTGAAGCCTGTCCGGGCCGCTCCCGCTCCTGCTAGAATCCGGAGCGGTCGGCTCAATGGCGGCCGAACGACTCTTTCCCAAATCAACATCGGGGGCACAGACAGAGAATGCCGTGGCAGGCGTGGGCCGTGGTCCTGGCGGGGGTCGGCGCACTCGGGGCGATGGTCCGGGGCATCCCGTCGGAGATCGCGCTCGGCGTCGCCCTCGGAATCCTGACGCTTCTGGCCGTTGTTGAACCCGGAGCAGCGCTCTCCGGCTTCAGCAACGAACAACTGCACACCGTCGCCCTGTTGTTCGTCGTCGCTGCGGCGCTCCGCGCGTCGGGCAGTCTCCGCGTCCTCACTTCCCGTTTCCTCACGCCGACGGCGGGCCCGCGCACGGCCGTTCTCCGCCTGACGGTTCCCGTGGCAGTCCTCAGCAGCGTGCTCAACAACACGCCCATCGTGGCCATGCTCATCCCGGAGGTCCGCGACTGGGGCCGCCGGATCGGCATCCCAACCTCCCGGCTGCTGATCCCACTGAGCTATGCCGCGATCGCCGGGGGCCTGATCACCGTCATTGGAACCAGTACGAACCTCGTTGTCAACGGCCTCGTGACCGCCTCCGGCAGGCAGCCCATCGGCTTTCTCGAGATCGGGTGGATTGGCGTTCCCCTGACGCTCGCGGCCCTGACCTTTCTGACCCTTTCCGCGAAGTGGCTGCTCCCCGACCGGCCCGACGCGGAGAGCGCGTTCCGCGATTCACAGACGTTCACGACCGAAATCCTGGTGGACGCCGACGGGCCGTATGCCGGGAAACGAATCGCCGAAATCGAACTCCCGGACATCGGACCGATTGCCCCGGTCGAAATCGAGCGCCGTGGCCGCGTGATCCCGGCGCCCCGCGCCGACCACGTCCTCGAACCCGGAGACCGCCTGGTCTTCGCGGGCCCCGTCGCCGCCATGCTGGCTCTGAAACGCCATTCGGGCCTGACCGTGGCTCCCGACCACGCGTTCCAGCTGGACAAGGCCGAGCGCCAGTTCGTCGAGCTCTTGATCTCGCCCCGTTGTCCCCTCGTCGGCCGAAGCGTCGGAGACGGGACATTCCGGAGCCGGTACAACGCGGCGGTGATCGCCGTGGCCCGCCACGGACAGCGGATAGACAACGCCCGGCTGGGGGAATGGATCCTCCAGGCCGGCGATATCGTTCTCGTCGAAGTCGGGGCGGACTTCTTCGAGCGCCGCGGCGCGAGTGTGGACTTCTATCTGGTCACCCCGCGCGGTCCGTCCCAGGTCCACGACCCCAAACATGCGTGGATGGGCTTGGTCGTTCTGGGAACCATGGTCCTGGCCGCCGCGACCGGCCTCGTGAGCATGTTCAAGGCCGCGGTCATAGGTGTCGGGCTCCTGTTCGCCGCCGGTCTCCTGACGCGCGACCGCATCGCCGAGGGCCTCGACCTCCGCGTCTTGATGACGATCGCGTTTTCCTTCGGGTTGGGACAGGCGCTCGAGACGTCGGGCGCGGCCGCCAGCCTGGCCACTCTTGCCGGAGACGCCGGCGCTGGCAGCCCACATGTCGCTCTGGTCGCCGTGTACGTGGCCACGGCCCTGCTCACCGAGATCATCACGAACAACGCGGCCGCGGCGCTGATGGTCCCGGTGGCGTTCGCGATCTCGGACCAACTGGGTGCAAGTCACACGCCGTTCGCGGTCGCGATCATGGTGGCCGCGTCCGCCAGCTTCATGACGCCGATCGGGTACACCACCAACCTGATGGTTTTCGGGCCTGGCGGGTACCGCTTTACCGATTTCATTCGCGCGGGCGTGGGGTTGGCCGCGATCACGGCGCTCCTGACGCTGATCATGGTCCCTCGCTTCTGGCCCTTCTGAATGACAATCCGAAGCCGTACGAGTTGATCTTGCCGATCCGGTGGCATAGATTAGCGGAGTCCAAAGCGAGGAGGCCGGTTCCCATGTGCACATTGCGTAATCTTTCGTTCGTTCCCGTCGTGGCCCTGGCCTGGGCTCTGGGTACAACTGACGCCGCCGCGCAGTTCCGCCGGACCCCGGCCTACGCCCCCAAACCGGTGGAGCTCACGCCCTACGCCGAGCCGCACCGGCCGCAGTGGGTCCTCGCCGACGTGAAGAACCTGCACGCCGGCGAGGCGAGTTGGACCCAAGCCGTCGTCGACGACGCGCATCTGAAGGCCCAATACGTATCGATGGCTCCCGGCGAGCGCACGCCTACCGCTTTCTATGCAGACAATCGCGCCTGGTGGGTCGTCGTCGAAGGGCAGGTCCGGTTCACGATCGACGGGCAGGAGCCCTTCGTCGCCACCCGTGGATTCCTGGTCCAGGTGCCCTACCGCGTGCCGTTCCGCATGGAGACCGTCGGCGACGAGCCGTCCTTGCGATTCGAGGTGAGCGTTGCCGACGCGAGCCTTCTGTACCCGAAGGACGAAACCGCCATTCCGGAAGCGCCCGAAGGAACGCGGTTCGTTCCCGTGGAGTTCAGCGGGCGCGGTTCCTACGACGAGCAGAACGAGCCCTACCTGGACTTCATCGGAGACGTCGTCAACGGCAACCGGCGCGGCGGGGCATTCGTGACCGACGACCGGGGATTCGCCAACATCATCCGCGGGCCGGGAGCGCCCCCGCCGCCGGACACCGACGTCGGCCATTTCCACATGGACTACGGCGAGTTCTGGTACATCCTCGAGGGCCAGATCGACTACCTGATCGAAGGCGTGCCGTTCTTCTCGGCGCACGAAGGAGACGTCGTCTACGTGCCGAAAGGCCGATATCATCGTGCAACTTATGGCGGCGAGGGAATGGCCACGCGGCTCGCCATCAATGGGTATCCTCAGGGGTTGCACAACTACCCGGGTTCGGAATCCGACGAGTAAACCACACCTGACAGCCATAGTCCGGCCGGGCGATACTTCGGGATTTCCGCGTCGCCGGGACAGATTCAATCCCAGGAGGTTTTCGTGAGCACCGGTGCCAATCGCATCCTAACGACACACACGGGCAGTTTGCCGCGTCCGGACGACCTCATCAAGATGATGTGGGCCAAGGCGGACGGAGTGCCGGTCGACGAACAGGCCCTCGATCGGCGCGTCGCGGAAGCGGTGACCGAAACCGTCAACAAGCAGATCAAGGCCGGCATCAGCGTCGTGAACGACGGAGAGATGTCGAAACCGAGCTACGCCACCTATGTCAAGGATCGGTTGAACGGCTTTGGCGGGCAATCCATCGAGTCGTATTTCTTCGCGGACCTCGTCGACTACCCTCGCAGCCGGGAAATCGTCGCGGCGAACCCCGGCCGGCGGAAGCGCTATGCCCCGGCGTGTAACGCGCCGATCACCGTCAAGGATCCCGAAGCGGCCGTTCGCGACATGGAGCACCTGAAGCAGTCCACGGCCAACGTCGACGTGGCGGGCACGTTTTCGAGCGCGGCGTCGCCCGGCATCGTCTCGATCTTCTTCGGGAACGAGCACTACGAGAGTGACGAGGAATACGTCTTCGCGATCGCCGAAGCGATGCGGCACGAGTACGAAGCCATCGTCGCTTCCGGATCGAAGGTCCAACTCGACTGCCCGGACCTGGCCATGGGGCGCCACATGACATACGCGCAAATGACGATCGAGGAATTCCGCAAGCGGATGGAGATGAACATCGAGGCCCTGAATCACGCCGTCCGGAACATTCCCGAGGACAAGTTGCGCATGCACCTCTGCTGGGGAAACTATCCCGGCCCGCACCATTGCGACGTCCCGATGGCCGACATCATCGACCTGGTATGGAAGGCCAAGCCGCAGACGGTCCTGTTCGAGGCGGCCAACCCGCGCCATTCGCACGAATGGAAGATCTTCGAAGAGGTGAAGGTGCCCGACGGAAAGATCCTCTGCCCCGGAGTCATCGAACCGCAGTCCAATTACATCGAACATCCGGAACTCGTCGCCCAGAGGATCGAGCGCTACGCAAACCTCGTGGGGCGCGATCGCGTGATGGCGGGGGTGGATTGCGGGTTCAGCATCCACGTCGGGATGCAGGGCATCGATCCCGACGTGGCGTGGGACAAGCTCGCGTCACTGGCCCAGGGAGCCGAGATCGCGACGAAACGGCTCTGGAACTGAAGGTTCGGGACCGCCGGCTCCCAGGCCGTCCCGAACCCCGAGTCCTAACGCAACTGCGCGCGGCCGATCATGTTCGTGTCGGTTCCGAACCAGATCTGACGGGTATCCTGGTCGAACACCATGTGCCGGACAGTCCCGCCGCCGCTCCCCAGCTCGGTGATGCTGAAGAAGGATTCGGTCGCGGGATCGAACGCGACCAGGCGGTTCGGATCGGGATTGGTCTCGAAGAACCAGAGCCGGTCCATGTCGTCGACCGTCATCCCATAAGGCTGGGAATCCGTGCCCCCGGGCAAAAGCCACTCGGTGACTTCATTCGACTGGGGGTCCATCTTTCCGAGATACCCGCGCGCGTAGTCCACGTACCAGATCGTGTCGTCGGACGTGAGCGCGATACGCCGCGGCCGGGCATCCTCGTTTGGCAACGAGTGCTCGGAAAGCGTCATCGTTTGTGGATCGATCATCCCGATCTTGTTCGATCCGAACTCGACGAACCACGGCCGATCCATCGAATCCATCACGATCCCGTAAGGCCGCGCCCGCGCAGTCGGCACCTCGACCAGACCCACCTCGCCGTCGCGCGCCGGGGAAAGGCGACCGACGTAGTTGCTCATCTGGGCGGTGAACCAGATGTCGCCGGAATCCTCGTCGAGCAGGAGCGTGTGCGGGTCTCGAACCACTTCGGGGTCCGGCATCGGGAACTGGGTGATCTCTCCGGTTTCAGGGTCGACGCGCCCGATGTGACCCTGGCGGTTTCCGGCATACCAGGGCGCACCGTCGCTCCCGACGATGACGTTGTGAGGACCGGCGCCCTCGGGCAGGTCGAACCGTTCGAACTCACCCGATTCGGGACGAAGCAATCCGACATAATCCCCCTGCTGGCCGACGAACCAGATCTCGTTCGGTCCACCGACCGCGGGATCGCGGGGCCGGGTATCGGGCCACGGCACCTGCCATTCCGTGATTTCGACGTGTTCGGTGCTGCGGACGATCGTTTCGGAGGACGACCCCTGGAACATCGCGAGCGCCAGCAGGCCGACCAGTGCGTAATGAGCCATGACTTTCCCTCCCGAAGAATATTGCGATACCCCATCATACCGATTCCGGGCCGCACAATCCCCAAATCACCCGGTCATGACGGATACGCCTCGGCGACGTTGGCCGCGATGCGCGTCAGGACAGCGGCTGCCCGGGCAGTAGAGGGGGCATCGGGCAGCCGAGCGCGTCGGCGATCCCCCGGAGGAGTTCCCCTTCGGCGACGTCGACCCGCCCGTCGGCGCTGACAGCCGAGGCACAGGCGTCGAGCAGATCGCGTTTCATCCGGAACGCTACGGTGTCCAGGACTCGCAGGGCCTC
>CAZTTI010000438.1:0-10484 GCA_964615925.1 uncultured Solibacteraceae bacterium | reverse complement strand
GATCGCCGAGGTCTGGGAGGTGGGCGCCATCGGCATCGTCCACCGGCTCGGGCGGCTGGAGATCGGGGAAACATCGGTGGCCGTGATCGTCACTGCTCCGCACCGCCGCGCCGCCTTCGACGCCTGCCACTATGCGATCGACCGCCTCAAGAAAACGGTCCCCATCTGGAAGAAGGAGTACTTCGCCGACGGCGAAGTGTGGGTGGAAGGGAATGGGGGACAGTGAGCAATTTCCTCCGGAAATTGCTCACTGTCCCCCATTCTCAGTACCGTCCCTGGCGGATGCTGATCGCGCGGCGGAGCTGGTCGAGCAATTCAGGCGATCCCGTGAAGAATTCCTCGGGGAACTCGACCCCGCCCCGCACCATGTTGTCGAAGATGCGGTCGGCCTGGTACAGGTTCAACCCCATTCCGGCCAGATACTGCAGGCGCAGGTTGCGGTCGATGTTGATCGGCGCCCCCGCGAGCCAGTCGCTCAAATCGGCGGGTTGGCCCGCAAACGTGCCGAGCAGGTCGATGGCGGAATAGAAGTTGACCTCGGCCAGGGACTGGCGGACCTCGGCGTATTCGGGGCGGTTCAACCGGTCGTTGACGAGCGAGACGTCGATCTGGTCCCCGTCGGCCATCCCGAACAGGACGACGTCGTAACCCACGCCCGAAACTGTGTTCGCGAACACCGCGCCGTTCGTGAAGACGTCGAGGAACGTGGCGACCTCGCTCCGCACGGCGTCTTCGGTGCTCTCGTAGAGCTGGACGAAAACCGTGACCACGCCCCCGGGTTTCAGCCTGGACTTGACCAGCTGCCAGAACTCGGTCGTGTAGAGCGCGGCCGCGCCCTTGACCCACGGATCGAGCGGATCGGACGTGATGCCGTCGAACAACTTTTCGGTGGTCTGGAGGAAGTGCCGCCCGTCGTCGATGCGGATGTCGACCTTCAGGTTGTCCACGACGTCGAAATTGTGTGTTCCGAAATATTCCGACACCACTTCGGGAACCAGGGGCTCGATCTCGGCGATCGTGACGCTTCCCGCTCCCGGGTCGATGCTGACCGCGCCGGCGGTGACGCCCGCACCCAGACCGATCACGAGGAAGTCCTCCTGTTCGGGCGGGATCAGGGTGGTCAGGTGCCCGAGCATGCGTTGCAGGCGCATGTCCTGGGGATAGCTCGATGCCTGGACCTTTCCCGCGTTGTGATAGTTGCGGATTCCGTTGGCCTCCTCGGTGACGGCCACCGACGCCGTGAGGCCTTCGCCCATGTACAACACGTTGACGCCGAGTCCACGAACCGGGAGAAACCGCCCGTAGGCGACGACCTCGCCGGGGAGCGGGCGCACGCTCGAGGCCAACACGACCGCGATCACCATCGCGGCGGCGGTGAAGGCCGCGGTTCCCGCCTTGAGCGGCTCCTTCACCGAAGCCCCGAGAGGCGCGAACATCAAGAGGCCCGCGGCCGCGGAGATGATGATCATCAGCTGCTGGGTCGACTGGGTCCCGATCAGCGGAACCATGATCAATCCCACGCCGAGCGAACCGCAAATGGCGCCGAGCGTGTTCGCGGCGTAGAGGCCGCCGACCAGGCGTCCGGGATCCTGCCCCCGGCCCGCCGCGGCCGCGAGCGCCAACGGGAAGCTCATTCCCCAAAGGATCGCGGCCGGGAGCATCGCCCAGGTGACGCGCACCAGATCCATTTGCGTCCGCACCCATTCTCCGGTCTGGAGCGTGACGTCCACCGGCCAATAAGGCAGGATTTGAGTCACCGTGTACGAGGCCCAGGCCATCATCGCGCAGAGCAGGATCTGGCACACGCCCAGGGCATGCCGGGGGGACCGGACGCGACTGGCGATCGCCGCGCCGGTCGAGGATCCGATCCCCAGTCCGGTCAGGAACACGGACAGGATCAACGCGAATCCGTAGACGGTGGCGCCGACCAGCAGCGACAGGTGCCGCGTCCAGAGCACTTCGGCGGCGAGAGCCGTCATCCCCGAGAGGCCAATCGTGACGTACACGGGCCACGTCGAAGCCAGCGTCGGAGCTTCGGCCGGAATTCCGGCGGGCTCGTCCGATTCTTCTTCGGCCGTCGTGTCCCCGGCCCGGGGATCGTATTCGGTGACCGAGGCGACCAGGAGCCCGATGATGGCGACAGCGATGTTGATGGCGGCGGCGACGAGGGTCGCCACGACGACGTCGTAGAAACGGAGCAGGACGAATCCGGCCAGCGCGGTGCCCAGGACGGCGCCCAGGATGTTCCCGCCGTAGAAGAATCCGAGCCAGGCGACTCCGCTCGGAGTCGTCTTGACCCAGCGGGCGATCGCCGGCAGAGTCGCGCCCATCAAGAGCGTCGGGGGAAGCAGACAGAGTCCGGCGATGACGCCGCGAATGGCCAGCCCCACCAAGCCCGTCGTCGCCGTTCCAAAATAGATCCCGCCCAGCAGCGGCATCCCGAAGAGGATGGCCACCCCGACGACGGCGATACCGATTTCCAGAACGGCATAGACCTTGAGCGGATGGTGCTTCTCGGAAACGAACCGCGGCAGCAGCAGGCTGCCCAGGCACATCCCGCCCATGAACGTTCCCAACAGGACGCCCAGTGAGACGGATGACGCCCCGATGACGAGGCCCAGAAGCTGGAACCAGACGACTTGGTAGATCAGCGCCGCCGTGCCGCTGCCGATGAAGAGCACCACGAGCAGGGGAAAGGCGCGGTTCGATACCGGGGGTCCGGCCACGCTGTCCGCGTTTCCATTATTCATTGACCAATTCCCTCATTTCTCCGAATCCAGCTGTATATCCGATGCCGATGGCGTTTTTCAACGCAAAGCGGCACCCGTGGCCGCGCGCGTCCGATCACGATTGCGGTGGCGCCAACGTCAGCCCTCGGCGTCACCTTCGGAAATGAAATCCGTGTATTCCTCGGCCGAAAGCAGTTCCTCGATCTCGCTCGTGTCGTCGAGCGAGATCCGAATGAGCCAGCCCTTGCCGAAGGCGTCATCGTTGATGAGGTGGGGCGAATCTTCGAGGCTGCTGTTGATGGAGGTGACCTCTCCGGAAACCGGGATGAAAAGTTCCGAGACCGCCTTGACCGATTCGACGTTTCCGAATGCGTCGTCGGCGTCGAAACTCGTTCCGACGTCGGGGAGTTCGGCGAAGACGATTTCTCCCAACTCCTCCTGCGCGTGATCGGTGATTCCGAGCGTCGCCTTGGTTCCGTCGACGCGCATCCAGATGTGCTCCTTGGTGTACAGCAGATCGTCCGGGTTGTTCACGCTCGGCTTCCTCCAGATTCGATTCGGCGAGGCCCGTCAAGGGTACGTTACCCGGCCTGCGGGCCGCAATCGGATCTCGCCTCCTCCGCGACAAACAAGAACCCCGCACGTTGAACGAGCGGGGTTCTGGAATGCCCCGGAGGACGACTACCGGAAGTTGACCATCATCGTCGACCGGTCGACACGTTCGCCGCGATAGAACACCTCGGCGATGTTGCGCGTCTGCCGGATGTCGGCGGTGGGATCGCCGGGAACGATCGTGAAGTTTCCGAGCTTGCCCACGGCAAACGGTCCCAACTCGTCGACGCCGAGAATTTCGGCGGAGTTCTGGATCCCGAGCTTCAGCGATTCCAGCGGCGTCAGCCCGGCTTCGACCATCAACTCCAGCTCGAGGTGCTCGAAGAACCCGGGGAAGGTGTTGTTCGCGCCGGCGTCGTCGCCGAGGCCGATCCGGACGCCGGCGTCGTAGAGGGTTTTGAAGTTGGCCATCGCGGTCGCGAACTCGCGGCGGCGGTCGGCGGCGTTGAGGTTGTTCGCGTAGTCGCGGACGAGCGCGGCGCTGGTCAGGCGCGACAACATGACGCCCGGCGCGCTTTCCCTGAGGGCCGACTCGCGGATCCACTCCGGTTCGTCACCGTAAACGAACTCGATTTGATGGCGGGCGAGCGTCGGAGTGAAGAAGACGTCGTTTTCGAGCATGGAGTCGATCAACGCCTGGTCGACGGCCCGGTCGCGGATGCTGTGGATGAGGCCGGAGACTCCCGCGGCCACGAGGATCTTCGCATCGGCCAGCGTCTTGACGTGGGCGACGACGGGGATGCCGGCCTGGCTGGCCTCGTCGATGATGGCGCGGTACAGGGCTTCGCTGAGCTTGGGATCGGTGCCGTAATTGGTTTCCTGACGGCCGAAACGGAAAATCGTCCCCGTCGCGCGGCGGTTGTCGTCGACCCAGATCTTCACGAAGTCGACGTTCATCATGGACAGTTCCTGAACCGCAGCGCGCGCCTCGGCTTCGGTGCCGACCTCGTAAGGCATGTCCTCGAGCCCGGACACCGTCGTCGGGAACCCTCCGCGGGACGTGATGCCGCGGCCCGCGGTACGGATGATCACGTGGGGTGTCTCGGACGCGGCGTTCATCGCCTGGATCTCGCCGCCGACGCCGTTGATGTCGGTCCCCATCAACGCGATCGCGCCGACCCCGTAATAAAGGTAGCGATCGAGGTCGATCTGGGTGTTCTCGACCGTGTAGTTCTGGGTGCCGAAGCTGGTTCCGCGCGAATACCCGGCGTGGGCGTGCACGTTGGTCAGAAACGGAATCATCGTATGTTCGGAGAGATCGTAGCGATTGGCTCCGGCCGGGTGCTCCACTTCGGCCCGGGGACCGAGAGCCGTGATCACGCCGTCGTTGACGACCAGGGCGGCGTCGCGGATGATGTCGCTCCCGTCGCCCACGAGCAGGTGTCCGTTTTCGAAATACGTGACGAGCGGCCCTTCGTCTTCCGGAGAAGTGGATTCACCGTTGCCGCATCCCGCCACAGACAATGCCAGCATGGCGGCCAGCACGCTAAGAAACTTCATTCGAGTCCGCTCCATGGTTCTGTTCCCTCGATAACACGACGACCCACAGCATCGTACAAAAAAAACGGGAGTATAACATAGGCCTTCGAGGCAAAGTCTCCCCTTGCAAGGACTTGACAAGATCCCAGCCGGGGGGCAGTGTGAGGCACGAAACGAGGGACTCCGATGAACGACAAGGTGTTCGTGACGCGGCGCGTTTTCGACGAAGCCATCCGCTATCTCGGTCAACACACCGAGGTGACGGGCAATGCGACCGATCGCGTGCTCGACGGGGACGAACTTGCCCAGGCCGCCCGCGAAGCGACGGGCGTCCTGTCCCTGCTGACCGACCGGATCGATCCGGCATTCCTGGATCGGTGTCCGGCGTTGCGGGTCGTGGCCAACTTCGCGGTCGGGTTCAACAACGTCGACCTCGATGCCGCGACCGACCGTGGCATCGTGGTCACGAACACGCCCGGCGTGTTGACCGAGACGACGGCCGACTTCGCATGGGCGCTCCTGATGGCGGCGGCACGCAGGGTCGCCGAGGCCGACCGCTTCGTCCGCGACGGGCGGTTCGATGCCTGGGGACCCCGGATGCTGCTCGGCCATGACGTTCATGGCGCTACGCTCGGCGTTGTTGGATTCGGGCGGATCGGGCAGGCGGTGGCGCGCCGGGCGGGCGGTTTCGGAATGGAGATTGTCTTCTACGATCCGTATCCGGTGGATCCGGAGGTCGCGCGGGAGTTGGGCGCGACCGAGTGTCCCCTGGACGATCTGTTCTCCCGCGCGGACTTCATCAGCCTCCACGTTCCCCTCGTTCCCGAAACCACCCACCTGGTCGACGACGCCGCTTTCGGCCGGATGAAAAATACGGCGATTCTGGTGAACACGTCGCGCGGCCCCGTCGTCGACGAACAAGCCCTGGTCCGCGCGCTCGGATCGGGCACGATCGCCGCCGCCGGAATCGACGTCTATGAAAAGGAACCCGCGATCGAGCCCGGATTGCTCGAACTGGACAACGTCGTCCTGGCCCCCCACATCGCCAGCGCGTCGCACGCCACGCGTCTCCGCATGTGCATGATGGCGGCCGAGAACCTCGTGACGGCGCTCTCGGGTGAACGTCCTCCCAACCTCGTCAACCCGGAAGCATGGGATCGACGCCGGTAAAACCCCCGCGCCTCCATCCGGGGTCCGTGGTCGGCATCGCCGCCCCGGCGAGCGGGATCCAGCCGGGAATGCTCGAGGCCGGGGTCCGTGAACTCGAATCGCTCGGCCTCCGGACGCGTTACCGTCCGGATATCCTCGACGTCACCCGCTACACCGCGGGCTCGGCCGAGCGGCGGCTGGCGGAATTCGAGGCCCTGTTGTCCGATCCCGGGATCGACGCGATCGTCGCGGCGCGCGGCGGATACGGCAGCCGGCACCTTCTTCCGCGCCTCGGCCTCTCCACCCTCGCCTCCCACCCGAAGATCGTCTGCGGTTCCAGCGATATCACGTCGCTTCTGACCGCGGCCGGCCATGCGGGCGTCGTCGCCTTCCACGGTCCGATGGTCGCCACCTCGATCCGGCGCGGTCCGGAAGGTTACGATCGCGATCTCTTCCGGCGCGTCCTTTTCGACGCCGAAGCCGTGGACTACGACGTGACGGGGGTTTCCGGCCTCCGGACCGGAACGGCCCAGGGATGGATCCGGGGCGGGTGCCTGGCCTTGCTGGCCGCGTCGATCGGCACCCCGTGGGCAATCTCCGCGCGTGATTCGATTCTGATCGTCGAGGACATCAACTGCCGGCCGTACCAGATCGACGGCATGTTGACGCACCTCCACCAGTCCGGAGCGCTCAAGGGCGTTCGGGGATTCGTCTTTGGCGAGATGCCCGGATGCCTGCAGCACCCCGAGCAGGGGTACACGCTCGAGGAGGTGATCCTCGACGTCCTGGCCGGATACGACGTTCCTATCGTGTTCGGGTTCCCGACTGGACACTCCGAGAAGCCGAATGTTATCGTCCCCCTCGGCGTTCGGGCGGAACTCGCGGTGGGGGACCGCGTTTCCTTCCGGCTCCTCGAGCCTGCGGTCGAATTGTAACTCTCCAAAGTCGATGGCCACACCCATTCGAAAGGTCTTCCTCTCGGCGATCTGCGGGACGGCGATGGCGTCGCTCGCCGGAATGTTGAAAGAATCCGGTTACGCGGTTGAAGGATCCGACTCCGCCGTCTATCCCCCGATGTCCACCTTTCTCGAGCGCCTCGGCATCGTCGTCCACTCCGGCTATGCCGAGGACAATATCCGGAAGGCCGCACCCGACCTCGTCGTGATCGGAAACACGCTTTCGCGCGGAAACTCCGAGGTCGAATACGTCCTCAACACCGGGATGCCGTACGCGTCAATGGCCCAGACCGTCGCCGACTTCTTCATTCGAGGGAAAACGTCGATCGTCGTGTCCGGAACCCACGGCAAGACCACGACGACGGCGATGATGGCATGGATCCTCGAATCCGCGGGCCGTTCGCCGTCGTTTCTCGTCGGCGGGATCGCGGAAAACTTCCAGTCGAGCTTCCGTCTCGGGACCGGCGGGGAATTCGTGATCGAAGGCGACGAATACGACACGGCTTTCTTCGACAAGCGCCCCAAGTTCACCCACTACCGGCCGCGAATCGCGTTCCTCAAGAACGTCGAGTTCGACCATGCTGACATCTACCGGGATCTCGGTGAGATCCGCGCCGCGTTCCGGCAGCTGATCGACATCGTGCCGGGCGATGGGCTGATCGTGGCGGGGACCGACAGTCCCGTTGTCGCCGAACTCGTCGCGAAGGCGCATTCGCGCGTGGCGACCTACGGGTTCGACACCGGTGAATGGCGAGCGGGGGACATTGAAGCCGTGGGTGGCTCGACGCGCTTCCTCGTGACGCGGGAAGGCTCCTCCTGGCACCGCTTCACGATTCCGCTCGCCGGGCGTTTCAACGTCGAGAACTCCTTGGGCGCCATCATTGCGGCCACCGAAGTGGGAATCGGGCCCGGGGCCATCCAGGAGGGACTCTCCGGATTCAGGAGCGTCCGTCGGAGGCTCGAGGTCCGTGGTGAAGCAAGGGGTGTCACGGTCTACGACGACTTTGCCCACCATCCCACGGCGGTTCGCGAAACGCTTCGCGCGGTCCGCGAAGCATATCCGGAAGCCCGCGTGTGGGCCGTCTTCGAACCGCGTTCGAACACGGCGCGCCGGCGTTTTTTCGAGACCGAATTTGCCGACGCACTGGGGGAGGCGTCGATCGCCGTCGTTGCTCCGCCGTTCGGAAGGGCGAAGCTCGGACCCGACGAGGCCTTTCGCCCGGAAGCCGTGGTCGAGAGGATCCGGTCGCGGGGAGGGGAAGCATTCGCTCCGCCGAATGCCGAGGCCATAATCGAACTCATTGCCGCGGAGACTCGGCCCGGCGATCGCGTGGTCGTGATGTCGAACGGCGGGTTCGAGAACGTCCACCAGCGGCTGCTGGATCGACTCGCCGCCGAAGGGAAGTGAACCTTATCCGGCCAGGGCCCCCGCGATCGCGTTGCTGAACTCGCGGGCCTCGTTCGGACCTTCGGCGGTGATGACGTTGCCCTCCACGACCAACTTGTCCTTGACGTAGACGGCCCCGTTCGACTGGAGTTCCTCCAGGGCTTGGGGCAGGTGATACACCGTGGCGTTCTTGCCTTCGAGGATCTTGGCCCGGGCCAGAACGACGGTCGAGAGCGAGATCGCGGCGACGACTTTGTCCGCACCGGCCATTGCCGCGGCGAGTTCGGCCAGCTTCTTGTCCTTCCAGAACAGCTCGGGCACCGAAGAGCCGCCCGCGATCACGAGGGCATCGTATTCTCCGGCCTGGATGTCTCCCAGGCCGACCCGGGCTTCGATAATCCCGTCCCGCATGCCGCGGCAGGTGCCGGCCGCCGTCGATGCAATCACGACCTCGGCGCCGTCTCTTTCGAGAATGCGCTGCGGTTCGAACACCTCCTCCTCGCGGAATTGTGTTCGGGGGACGACCATCAGGACTTTCTTGCCCGTCAACTGCTTCTCGGCCATCGAGCGAACCTCCGTTTGTGGCCGATCATTATACCTTGCTAGAATGATTGGTTTGGCGGACACGCAAGGAACCAAGCTGGAAACACGATGATTCACCTGAAGTCGCCCAAGGAAATCGAACGGATGAAGACGCCGGCCCGGATCGACGCCGAAGTCCTGGCCATCGTCCGCGAGAATTGCACCGACGGCGTCACGACGTGGGACCTGGACCGGATCGCCGAGGAAGAGACGATCAAGCGCGGCGGCCGCCCGACGTTCAAGGGGTATCGCGGGTTTCCGGCGTCGCTCTGCGTGTCGGTCAACGACGAGGTCGTTCACGGCATCCCGTCGCGGAAACGCGTCCTCAAGAATGGCGACGTCATCGGGATCGACTTCGGCGTGACCTACGACGGTTTCATCGGCGACCACGCGATGACGGTTCCGATCGGGGAGGTCTCTGGGGAAATCCGGAAGTTGCTCGAGGTGACCGAACAGTCGCTCGAGAACGGCATCGCGGCGGCGCGGGTGGGGAACTTCCTCGCCGACGTTTCCCAGGCGATTCAGGAAACGATCGAACCTCACGGATTCGGCATCGTCCGCGAGTTCTGCGGCCACGGCATCGGCCGGAACCTGCACGAAGACCCCCCCGTTCTCAACTACGTCCAGAACGGCCGCGGGCCCAAGATCCGGCCGGGTCTGGTGATCGCGCTGGAACCGATGGTCAACCTCGGAACCGAAAAGGTACAGATCCTGAAGGACGGTTGGACCGTTGTGACCATGGACCACAAACCGTCGGCCCACTTCGAACACACCGTGGCCGTGACCGAGGACGGGCCCGTTGTTTTGACGCGGCTCTGATCACTCGATTGACAGAATTTTGCTCCCGGTGCTTTAATCCGATTGGACAGTGGTTTCGTCCGCTGATGGGCGGTTAGCTCAGCTGGGAGAGCGCGGCGTTCGCAATGCCGAGGTCGAGGGTTCGATCCCCTTACCGTCCACTACCCGCACTGCCCGACGAGGAAATTCAGAGCGCGAGCGTCAGCAGGCGCCGGACACGGGCTGCGTCGACGCGGAGCACGTCGCACCAGAACGGGAACATGACGCGGTCCGAAGTGAGGAACTCCCGGGCTTCGGCGTCTCCGGCCCGCGCATCCTCGACGGCCACGCGAATAACCGACGCGGCAAGGTTGCGAAATTCATTCATCCCCCTCGATCATACGCTCTCCAAGGCCCCGACGCCCTCCCGATCTCACGGAGGTCTCAGTCTTCCGGTTCCTTCCGCCGCTTCTTCCCGAAGAGGAACGCCACCGCGATGCCGACCATGTAGAGCAGGATCATCGGTCCGGCCATGATCATCATGTTGGGGATGTCGGCCGTCGGCGTGATGATGGCAGCGACGACGAAGGAGAGCAGAACCGCGTATTTCGTGTTCTTCAGGAGAAAGCCTGGCGTGACCAGGCCGATCCGGCTCAGGACGAAGATGACGGGTGGAATCTGAAAGATGATGGCCAGCCCGAGCTCGATCGTCATGAAGAGGTTGAAGTACTGGTCGGCCTCGAGCATCGGCCGGAGCCCGGCCTCCCGCCCCCAGTTCACCAGGAATTCCAGCGCGGCTGCCGACCGCCGGTC